>JAGTAM010000164.1 GCA_023422485.1 Pseudomonadota bacterium
GTCTCATGGTTGGGACAAGGGCCCCAGAAACTACATCCCGAACTGCACCTGCCGGCTGTTGCCCTTCTTCAGGTTGCGGAAGCGGGCCATCGCCCAGAGCGGGAAGAACTTCGGGTAGCCGTGGTAGCGGAGATAGAACACCCGCGGGAAGCCGGTGGCGGTGTAGCGCTCCTCGCTCCACAGCCCGTCCGAACCTTGCGTGCGCATCAGGTAGTTGACGCCGCGGGCCACTGCCGGATCGTCCACCTCACCGACCGCCATGAGGGCGAGCAGCGCCCAGGCCGTCTGCGACGCCGTCGAGTAGCCCGGCTCGAATTCGGGATTGAGCTTGTAGGAGGAGGCGTCCTCGCCCCAGCCGCCATCCGGGTTCTGGATGCGGATCAGCCACGCCACCGCCTTCCGGATCTCCGGCGATTGCGGATCGACGCCGGCCGCGTTCAGCGCGCAGAGCACCGACCACGTGCCGTAGATGAAGTTCATGCCCCAGCGGCCGTACCAGCTCCCGTCCTTCTCCTGGTCGTTGAGCAGGTAGGTCACGCCGCGGTCCAGCGCCCGGCTGGTCTCGCGGGTCTCGCCGAGCTGCGACAGCATCGAGACGACGCGGGCGGTCACGTCCGCGGTCGGCGGATCGAGCAGCGCGCCGTGATCCGAGAACGGGATGTGGTTGAGGTAGTGGTGGTTGTTGTCGGCGTCGAACGCCGCCCAGCCGCCATCGGCGCTCTGCAGCCCCTCGACCCATTCGCGGGCGCGGGCGATCGAGGTCGAGTAGTCCGGCATGCCGCTGACCAGACCGTGCTGGCGTTGCGCCCGGTCCATCGCCATCACGACGACGGCGGTGTCGTCGAGGTCGGGATAGTGCGGGTTGGCGTACTGGAAGGCCCAGCCACCGGGCCGCACGTTCGGCTTGGTCTCGGCCCAGTCGCCCTTGATGTCGAGGATCTGCAGGGGCTTCAGCCAGTCGAGTCCGGCACGGGCATTGGCCTCGGCCTGAGCGCCGCCGGCCTCCAGCATGGCGTGGCTGGTCAGCGCCGTGTCCCAGACCGGCGACAGGCAGGGCTGGACATAGGCCTCGTCGTCCTTCTCGGCGACGAGCTTCTCGATGGCTTCCAGCGCGATCTTCACCTGCGGGTGGTCGGGCGGGTAGCCGAGCACCTCGTACATCAGCACCGAGTTGACCATCGACGGGAAGATGGCGCCGAGTCCGTCCTCACCGTTCAGGCGCTCGGAGACCCAGGCGACCGCCTTGTCGATGGCGCGTTGGCGCGGCACCTTCGGGAAGTGGTCCTGCGTCTTCTGCAGCACGCGGTCGATGGCACCGAAGATCGGCGTCCACGGCCAGGTGGCATGGGGCGAGCCGGGCCAGGTCCGCACCGAATCGGGCGGCGTCACGAACAGTTCGGCCACGCCGACGCCGCGCGGGTTCTTGGCCCGCGGCTTCTTGGCCTGGATCACGAACAGCGGCACCATGGTGCAGCGAGCCCAGTAGGACACCTTGTCGAGGTGGAACGGGAACCACTTCGGCAGGTGCATCACCTCCACCGGCATCACCGGAACCGCCGTCCACGGCACTTCGCCGTAGAGGGCGAGCAGGATGCGGGTGAAGACGTTGGCGTTGGCCGCGCCGCCCCGCTGGAGGATCGCCTTGCGCACGGCGCGCATGTGCGGCGCCTCGATGTCGTCGCCGATCATCTTGAGGGCGAAATAGGCCTTCACCGACGCGCTCATGTCGAACGGGCCGTCATGCACCAGCGCCCAGCCGCCATGCACCTTGGACTGGGTGCGGCGCAGGTAGTTGCCGATCTTGGCCTCAAGCCCGTCGCGCGGCACGGTCCCACGGAACTGGTGGAACAGGATGTATTCGGAGGGGATGGTCGCATCCGCCTCGAGCTCGAAGCAGATGTGGCCGTCAGCCTGCGTCATGGCGGTGAGCGCGCGGGTGGCGCTCTGCACGCCGCGCTCCACGTCGTCGAGGGAGACATCGCGGGTCTTGGGACGCTGCAGCGTCTCGACCTTGTTCGCGGCCGCCTCTCGCATGGTCCTCGCCTCGCTCGCCTGTCTCGGTGCCGTCGTCATATCCTTCAAGCAACTCCCTGTGCCTGTGCCCGTCCGCACATGCCGGTGCGGAACAGGGCTTGCGCGGCATTCGTCCCGGACCGGATCGCCCCCTCGATGGTCGAGGGCAGCCCCGTCTCCGTCCAATCGCCGGCCAGAACAAGATTCCGGGTGCGCGTCGCCGCGCCGGGGCGGCGCGCGGCCTCGGCGGGCGTCGCCGCGAAGGTCGCGCGCTTCTCCTTGACGATCTGCCAGTTAGGCAATTCCCGTGCAAGTCCGTTGAGTTCCGCGATCTCAACCCAGATCCGGCGCGCAAGATCCTCGCGGCCGTCCTCCAGCAACCGGTCGGCATTGCTGATGGTCACCGAGAAGCGATCCGGATAGGCGAACAGCCATTCGGTCAGGCCGCCGACCACGCCGAGGATCAGGGGCGCGCCCTCCGGCGGGCGCACGGCGAAATGCGCGTTGACGATGGAGCGGAATTCCTGCGGCGCCGGCGTACCGGGCAGGAGTTCGCTCGTCACCCACGGCGGCAGGGCCAGGACGACCGCGTCATCGGGGCCGATCGTGACCGGCTCGTCGGTGAAATCGAGACGCTCGATGCGGCTCTGCCCGAGAGCGAGCGCCCGCAGGCGCCGGCCGTAACGGATCTCGGCGCCGTGCTCCGCAAGGTAGCGCAACGCCGGATCAACGAAGGCGGTGGACAGGCCCTCGACCGCGATGAGCGGACGGCAGGCACGCCCGCCGGCGCCCAGCGTCTCGCGCAGGATGGTGGCGGCGAGACCGACATCGCTCTCGCGCGGATCGGTGTTGAGGGCGGCGACCAGGACCGGATGCCAGAGCCGCTCGTAGAGCGGGCCCTCGCAGGACATCTTCTCGCCGATCGTGCCGCTCTGGCCCGGCCTGTTGCCGGAAGCGGCCATCATCAGCGACACCGGGGCGAGATAATCCCGCGCCCGCGTGCCCGGCACGCGCCGACCCGCCCGCAGCACCCACCAGGGCAAGCGGCCCTCGTTCGGGCGCAGGGTCCAGCGCTCGCCGGTGCGAAGGTCGGCGAAGGGAAAGGCCGCCTCGTCGGGGCCGGTGAGCGCGTCGTCCGGCGCCCCGATCAGGCGCAGGAAGTCGAGGGACGAGCGGTTGCCCGACAGGAGCAGGTGATTGCCGTTGTCGATGGTCAGCCCGAGCGAGGGGTCGTAGTAGGAGCGGCAGCGCCCGCCCGCCTGCTTGGCGGCCTCATGCAGCACGACGCGGCTGCCCGCCTCCGCCAGGGAAACGGCCGCCGAGAGACCGGCGAGTCCCGCGCCGACGACGTGAACCGTACCCGACATCTCAGAGAATCCCGTGGCGCAGGGCGACGAGGAGGAGGGCGAGCTTGCCCGGCTTCACCCGCGCCCGCGGGGCCGCCCAGCCACGCTTCACCACGGCCTCGAGATAGAGCCGGTAGGCCGCCGCCATCAGGCGGGCCGCCTTGGTGGCCTGCCGCGGGCTGCGCTCGATGATCGCCCAGGTCTGGCGGTAGTGCTCCTCCGCCTCCGCGGCGACCGCGGCGCAGACCTCGCCGAGGCGCGGATGCGCCAGTGCGCTCTGCGGCGTCGGGGTCATCAGCCCGATCTTGTGGAATTTCTCCATCGGCAGATAGAGGCGCCCGCGCTCCGCATCC
Source organism: Pseudomonadota bacterium (assembly GCA_023422485.1). GTDB lineage: Bacteria > Pseudomonadota > Alphaproteobacteria > Rhizobiales > Beijerinckiaceae > Methylobacterium. The sequence goes on from JAGTAM010000164.1 coordinate 3,713, forward strand.
TCGTCGATGTCGCGCAGGATGTTGGTGAGCTGCAGCGCCCGGCCCTGATGCCACGCGAGCCGGATTCCGTCCGCCTCCGGCATGCCGAAGATGCGCACGGAGAGCCGCCCGACGGCGCTCGCGACCCGGTCGCAATAGAGGTCGAGCTTGGCCTCGGACGGCGCGACGATGTCCTCTTCGGCATCCATCGCCATGCCGTCGATGACCGCCTGGAAATCCTCGCGCTTGAGCCCGAACCGGCGCATCGGCTCTTCCAGCGGCTTCACCCGCGGCGGCGGGTTGCCGGCGTAGAGCGCGTCGATATCGGCCCGCCAGCGGTCGAGCTCGGCCGCGCGGACCTCGCGCGGGCCGCCGTCGTCGGCCACGTCGTCGACCGAGCGGCAGAAGGCGTAGACGGCGTACATCGCCTCGCGCCGCTCCTTCGGGAGCAGGCGCATCGCCGTGTAGAAGGACGAGCCGGCGGCCGGCAGGGCGGGCGCCTCGGCGGTCTCACTCGGGATGGGGCTGGCGGTGGCGCTCATCGGCCGGCTCCGGCGGGACGGGGCGCGCGCGACCGGAACGGGCGGCGCACCAAGGTGGCGGCGATGCCGCCGAGCGCGGTGAGCGCGAAGGCAGCCTTGCCGTGATGGACCTTCTCCGAGAGCGGATCGCGGGTCAGCAGGCCCTTGGTCAGGACGACGGCGAGCCGGTGGATCGCGGCGATCTCCAAACTCAGGCGGAAGTCGTCGATTTGATTCGGCAGCGGTGCTCCCTCTTCCAGCAGCACCAAGGTGCGCTCGGCGAGTTCGCGGATCACGGCGTGGAGTTCCGGCGCGGCTCGGTCGGCGCCCAGCATCGACACGTCGGCACCGTGTCGCCGCATGACGTCGAGGGGGAAGTAGACCCGGTCGAGATTGCGAAAATCCTTGCCGCAATCCTGGAGGTGGTTGAGCACCTGCAGCGCGGCGCAGATCGCATCCGAGGTTTTGTAGACCCGCGACGGATCCTCGCCGTGCACGTCGAGCACGAAGCGCCCGACCGGCATCGCCGAGTAGCGACAATAGTGGATCAGCTCGTCCCAATTCTCGTAACGCGACTTGCGCGCATCCATGCGGAAAGCGTCGAGCAGTTCGAGCGCGTGGGTCGGCGGCAGTTTATGAGCCGCGAGTTCGCGCTTGAGCGGCTCGACCGAGGGGTCGGAGCCGCCCTTGCCGGTGAGCGCGTCGGCGAGGGCGTCGAGCAGCGCGATCTTGCGCTCGGGCGAGAGCCCGGTGTGGTCGGCGACGTCGTCGCCCGCCCGCACGTAGTTGTAGAAGGCGAGGATGGCGCCGCGGTTGCGTGGGTGGATCAGGTGCGAGGCGACGGGGAAGTTCTCGTCGCGCTCTCCCTTGCCGGTGCGCGCGTCGGTGGCGGTCTGAAGCGCGGCGCTCATTTCATGTACCCCGCCTGACGGAACCAGCGAATCGCATCCTCCAAGCCCTGGCGGTAGGGCCGCGCGGAATAGCCGAGTTCCGCACGCGCCTTAGCGTCGGAGAAGAACATCCGGTACTTCGACATGCGCACGCCGTCGATGGTGGCGAGCGGCGCCTTGCCGGTCACCCGCGCGATCTGCTCTGAGATGAAGGCGATCGGGTAGATCACGGCGTAGGGCAGCCGCGTCGTCGGCGCCTTGCGGCCGACGATGGCCGCGATGTCGGCGAGCATCTGCGCCAGCATCACGTCCTCGCCCCCTAAGATGTAGTGCTCGCCGACCCGGCCCTTACGCAGGGCCAGGAGATGGCCGGCGGCCACGTCGTCGACATGGGCGAGGTTGAGGCCGGTATCGACGAAGGCCGGGATTTTGCCTTGGGCCGCGTCGAGGATGATGCGGCCCGTCGGCGTCGGCTTCACGTCGCGGGGGCCGATCGGCGTCGAGGGGTTCACGATCACGGCGGGCAGGCCGTCACGGGCCACCATCTCGTCGACCACGCGCTCGGCCACCACCTTGCTGCGCTTGTAGGCGCCGATGGCGGTCTCCGGCGTCAGCGGCCGGGTCTCGTCGGCGGGCGTGCCGTCATCGTGCGGTTTGATGGTCGCGACGCTCGACGTGTAGACGATCCGCTCGACGCCGGCCTTGAGCGCCTCCTCCATCAGGATACGCGTGCCGTCGCGGTTGGTCCGGACGATCTCCTCCATGTCCGGCGCCCAGAGCCGGTAATCGGCCGCGGCGTGGACGAGATAGCGCTGGCCGCGCATGGCGCTCGCCACCGCCGCGCGGTCGCGCATGTCGGCCTCGACGATCTCGACATCGGGCCAGGTGAGATTGGTGCGTGGCGAGGAGGCGCGCACGGTGATGCGCACGGTGAAGCCGGCCGCGCGGAAGACCTCGACCAGGGCGGCGCCGAGGAAGCCACTGGCACCGGTGATCAGCACCGGCCCCGCCGGGAACGGGCCGCTTTGGGTCGGCTCTGTCATCGTGCTCGCGTGATTCACGGGTGATCCCGCCCCCCGGTCACAGGACCAGCAGGCGAGCGGACGCGCCGCTCCGTCGACGCACCCGAGTTCGGGCCGGACGGCGCGGCGCTTGTCTCACTGATGACGCGGTGCGGCAAGCACCGCGCCTTTCTCGTCCGTCGACGCCCCGGCCGATCAGGCCAGACGCAAGCGCCCGGCCCGGCTGCCCTTCTGCTCCGGCAGGGCGGCACGCACCGCCTTGAGGATGCCTTCGGCGTCGAGACCGGCCTCGGCGTACATCTTCTCCGGCTTGTCGTGATCCTGGTACAGGTCCGGCAGCGTCAGCGTCCGCACCCGAACCCGGCCCGCATCCAGAACGCCGCGCTCCGACAGCAGGTGCAGCACCATCGCGCCGAACCCGCCGACCGAGCCCTCCTCCACCGTCACCAGAACCTCGTGGTGCATGGCCAGGTCTACGATCAGCTCCGCGTCCAGAGGCTTGGCAAAGCGCGCATCCGCGACTGTCGCC
>JAGTAM010000222.1 GCA_023422485.1 Pseudomonadota bacterium
CTTCTCGCCTGGACTCTGTGCCGGGAAGGACAGGCGCACCGTTGTGCCGGGCCCGTCGCCGTGCACGAAGGTGGCATTGCCGCCCGATTGCTGCGCGAAGCCGAACACTTGGCTGAGCCCGAGGCCCGTCCCCTGTCCCAACGGCTTCGTGGTGAAAAACGGCTCGAAGGCGCGGGCCTCGACCTCCGGCGTCATCCCGGTTCCGGTGTCCGACACCTCGACGGCGAGCCCCTCTCCTCCCGGCAGCGGCCGGGTGGCCAGCGTCAGGGTCCCGCCCTCCGGCATCGCGTCGCGGGCGTTGACCGCGAGGTTGAGGATCGCGTTCTCGAGCTGGTGGGGATCGATGTTCACCCGCGGCAGATTCGGGGCCAGATCGGTCTCGAGCCGGATCCGCGAGCCGATCGTGCCGCCCAGGAATTCGGCGAAGGAGGCGATCTGGGCGTTGACGTCGGTGCTCACCGGCGAGAGCGGCTGGCGGCGGGCGAAGGCCAGAAGCTTGTGCGTCATCGTCGCCGCCCGCTCGGCCCCCTTCATCGCATCGCCCAGGCGCTTGCGCAGGGGACTCTCCTCGGGCAGGCCGCGCTCGACCCGGTCGAGATTGAGCAGCACCACGTTGAGCAGGTTGTTGAAGTCGTGGGCCACGCCCCCGGTCAGCTGGCCGATCGCCTCCATCTTCTGGCTCTGGCGCAAAGCTTCCTCGGCGCGCTGGCGCTCGGCATTGGCGGCTTCCAGGGCGGCAAGCGCCGCGTCGCGCTCCCGGATGCGCGCCTGCAGCGCCTCGTTGGCCTGACGGAGCTGGGTGGGAGACGGCAACGTCAGCGCCTTCGGCATCAGGACCCAGAGCGCCACCGCCGTGCCGATGGAGGCCATGCCCGTGAGGAGCTTGACCGCAGCCTCAAGCCCGTAATCCGGCACCCAGAGCGTCCAGATCGCCATGAGATGCGTCGCGCCGCAGGCGGTGATGAACACCGCGAACGACCAGAAGATCCAGCCGAACACCACGTCCCGGCGGTGGGACACGAAGTAGGCCAGACCGACGGGAATCGAGAAGTAGGCGAAGGCGATCAGGCTGTCGGAGACAACGTGCGTCCAGATCAGCTCCGGACGCCAGAGCAGACAGATGCCGTGGGGCGAAAGATTCTCGACCTCCCACAGTCGCCGCAGAAGTTCGAGCATCGCTTCGGCCCCGGCTCACCTGAACGCAATCCTACAGACCGCGCGGTCACATGCTCAATAGGAATCGGGTCATCCGGCCAAGGCGGCCCTCCCTGCCTGTAATCCTCAAGGGGAGACGCCCACCGTCACCAACGTTAAGCCTTGCTTAACCCTATTCGTTCATCAAGCGAGGTGGTTTTCGAGGGCGGGCGCGAGTGTCGGCGCAACGGGCTATCACGCAAGCTGAGGCGTCGCCGAAGGCCTTGCAGGACGCTCTGCAAGGGGCCCTGCAACGCGCCTTGCAGGGCGCTTTGCAAGAGGCTTCGAAGGACGCGTCGAACAAGCCCGCGGTCCTGGCGACGGACGCGGCCCCCGGCGAGGCTTCGCCTCGGGCACAGGCCGCAGCGCCGCAGAGGCGTGTCAGCCTCGGCAGCCTGCTGACCACCACCGCCCGGCGCCATCCCGACCGGATTGCGGTCGTCGATCCCGCCGACAAGCCGGATTGGAGCGACCGGCCCGCCATCACCTGGACCTACGCTGCCGCCGCCGAGATCGTCGAGCGCCTCGCCCGCGGCCTGCGCAGCTGGCGCCTTCCGCCGGGAAGCCGCATCGGCCTGTGCCTGCCGGGCTCGGCCGAGAGCGCGCTGGCGATCCTCGCCGTCGAGGCCGCCGGCCACGTCGCCTGCCTCCTGCCGGTCTCCTGGGACGAGGAGCGCCTGCTCGCCGCAGCGCAGAACGTGGCGCTGAGCGCGGTACTGACCCAGGCCCGGCTCGGCTCGGCCGCCCCCGCGCAACGTCTCTGCAATGTCGCCGCGCGCTATTTCGGCCTGCGCTACCTCGCCGCCTTCGGCCCCGACGTGCCGGACGGGGTGATCAACCTCGACCGGTTCGTTCTCGACGGCCCCGCCGGAGAGCCCACCGGACCGGCGCCCGAAGCCGCCGGCCTCATCAGCTTCGTCGGCGGCGATCCCGAGCGGCCGGTCTACCGCAGCGGTGAATCGGTGGTGGCGGCGGCCGCGGCGCATCTCGTGGCGATGCGGGTCGCTCCCGCCGAACGCATCCTCAGCCTGATCGCCCCGCACGACCTGCGCGGCCTCGCCACCGGACTCGCCGCCGCCCTCGTGGCGGGCGCGAGCCTGGAAACGCTGCCGCTCTTCGACGGGGCGGCCTTCGCGGCGGCCCTGCGCCGACCGGGGCCGACCCATCTCGTCGCTCCTGCCTTCCTCGAAAAGAACCTTGCCGGCCGCGACATGCCGGCGGATCTGCGCTCCGTTGCCCTGGTTCACCGGGCACCGGCCCGCCTCCCCGGCCGCAGCCGCGCCGTGGGCCTGCCGCAGGGCCTGCGGCTCGACACGGTGGTCGATACGATCGTCTTCGACGAGACGGCACTGCTCTCCGGTCGGCGCGGGACCGCAGGCGATCTCTCTCTCGTGATCGGCAAGCCGGAGCGCCTCTCCCTCCCCGCCACGCTGCTGGCGCTGCGGCATGGGCCGGACGGGCGCCTCGCCTTCCGCGGACAAGCCTGCACCGTGAAGGCGCTGCAACGCGGAAACCGGCCGGACCTGCCGGACGGCGCCTGGCGGGAGACATCCTACGCGCCGGTGCTGTTCGCAGGCCTTGCCACCGCGATTGAGGCGGTCGAGGCGTCCGAAACCGCTGCTTCCCCGGAAAATTTTGCGCCCGCGTAATGCGCTCCGCCAGCCGGAGATCGCACGGCGTCCACGCCTTGGTCACTGCGGAGAAAAGGCCAGAAATATCAATAGATAAGAAAGAGAAGCACGGGGCACGCCGCCCCTTATCGCGGCCTGTGCAGTGCAGTTCATCAGGCCTTCATCCGGGCGATTCCATGGTGGATTCATCTGCATGGCCGGCGAACCAATCGTGGCCGTGCGGGTTATCCGGGGTGCCTCTTCACACGAGGCGCGACATGGGGTAACGCTGAAGCTTATGGGTGCGCTGCAACAAGTGCTCGTCGTCGACGATGGCCGCCGGGCCGTCGATCGCTCTCTCGCCGCCGACCTTGCCGGGCTCGGTTACGCGAGCGTGACCGCTTCGATCGAGGCGGCCGACGACGTTCTCGCCGTGATCGCCCGCCCCGCGGCGATCGTCCTCCAGCTCTCCTCCAGCCCGAATCCGCAGATCGCCGCCCTGGCCAACCGCCTGCGTGAGCAGATGCGCGTCGGTGGGATCCCGGTGATCGAGATGGATGACGCGGGTCCCCGCGCCGGCGCACCCGTCGATCTGAAGAGCCGGATCGGCCCCTACGTGCTCAACGAGCCGGAGCTTTAGGGCTTTCCCTTAACGGGACAATGACGGGCGGGCCGAGGGGCCCGCCTTTTTCGTATTTGGGAAGACGGGCGACTACGCCGCCGCGACGATTTCGCTCTCGCGGACCGCGCGTTCCGCCGAGCCCGAGCGGATCCGGTAGGACGGCTCACCGGTCGGATCGGCGGGCAGCCGGCGGACGACCTCGCTGACCGCGCCGAAACCCAGCCTCTCGTCGAGCGGCGAGGATTGCGCGCGGCGAACGCGCTGGCCGAGCTTGAACT
>JAGTAM010000260.1 GCA_023422485.1 Pseudomonadota bacterium
TTCAAGGCGAAGCCGGGCAAGGCCGGCGTGAAGGCGTCGAAGGGCAAGGCGCGCCCCGGCAAGACCGCGGCGCCTGAAGGCGACGCGGCGCGGCGCCATCGCGGCTCGCGCCGCTGAGCGGAAGGGGTTAGAGTCCGGTCATGGAAACCTACGTCTCCCCTCCGGCTCCGGCTCCCCAGGAGCGGACGCGGCTGGTCCCGGCCATGGCCCGCGGCTTCCTCAACCGCTGCCCGCATTGCGGACAGGGGCATGTGTTCGGGCGCTTCCTCAAGGTGCGGCCGGCCTGCGAGGCCTGCGGCCTGGAGATGGAAGGGCACCGTGCCGACGATCTGCCGCCCTATCTCGTGATCTTCCTCGTGGGCCACATCATCGGCTACCTCGTGCTCGAGATCGAGATGGGCTACGACGTGCCGCTCTGGATCTCGTTGACCGTGTGGCCGCTGCTCACCCTTGTGATGGCACTGGGACTGCTCCAGCCGGTCAAGGGGGCGGTGATCGGCCTGCAATACACGTTCGGCATGCACGGCTTCAGCAAGGCGCCTCCGGCACTTGGTGGGTCCGTCGGTGGACCCGGCACGGGAGAGAGACGCGGCAGTGAGGCAGGAAGCAGCGCGGGCGACGCCCCACGGCTCGGACCAGCATGACTCGGACAAGCCCGATCCGTCGGACGCCCCGGTTCGCCTCGCGCCCTTACGCCCGCGCGATGCCGCGACGCTCATCCTCCTCGACCGCTCCCGGAAGCGGCTGAAGGTGCTGTTGGGCCGGCGTCATGCCGGCCTCGCCTTCATGGGCGGCAAGTTCGTGTTCCCCGGCGGGCGCATCGAACCCTCGGATCGACAGATGCCGGTGGCCGGGGCCCTGTCGCAGCGGGCCGACGACGCGTTGCGCGCCAAGCTGCCCCGTGCCCCCCACCATCTCGGCCGCTCCCTCGCGCTGGCCGCGATCCGCGAGACCTACGAGGAGACCGGTCTCCTCATCGGCACCCGCGATTACGGGCCGCCGGAGACGGCGCCGGAGGGGGCTTGGCAGGCGTTCCGCGAGGCGGGCGTGATGCCCGACCTCGAAGCCCTGCTTCTCGTGGCGCGGGCGATCACGCCGCCCAAGCGCGTGCGCCGCTTCGATACCCGCTTCTTCGCCGTGGACCGCAAGGCGGTGGCGATGGAGCGACCCGGCATCGTCGGCCCGGACGCCGAACTCACCGAACTTGCCTGGGTCGATCTCACGGCCGCGCGCAAGCTCGACCTGCCGCGCATCACCCGCGTGATCCTCGACGATCTGGAGGCGGCGGCGGAAGCGGGCTTCCCGCCCTACCGGCCGATCCCGTTCTATTTCGAGCGCCACGGGAAGGAGGTGCGGGAGGAGATCTGAGCGGCGGCAATCTGCACCCTAGTCGAGCCTCGCCTCGGTCGAGGTCTTCACTTGATTGTGCACAAACGATCAGGAATTTCTTAAGAACAATCAGGCAGTTTTAGGATAATTGTCGGAGCCTGATTGTCGATGCTCACTGCTTTTCGTCGCTCCGATGCCGCGTCCGTCTTCGATGCCCTCAAGCGCTCACAGGCGGTGATCACCTTCGCCGTCGATGGGACGGTTCTCGACGCCAACGACAATTTCCTCGAGCTGATGGGCTACACGCTCGCCGAAATCCGCGGGCGTCATCACCGGCTGTTCGTCGACCCGCAGGAGGCGGACAGCGCCGCCTACGAGGCGTTCTGGCAGCGCCTGCGGCGCGGCGAGTTCCAGACGGCGGCCTACGGCCGTATCGCCAAGGACGGGCGCAGGGTGTGGATCCGCGCGAGTTACAACCCGGTTCTCGACACCGCCGGTCGGGTCCGGAAGATCGTCAAGTTCGCGCTCGATGTGACGACTGAACGCCTTGCCGCCGCCGAGGCGGCGGGCCAGATCGCCGCCATCGGCCGCTCGCAGGCGGTGATCCAGTTCGACCTCGACGGAACGGTGCGCAGCGCCAACGCCAACTTCCTCGACGCCCTCGGCTACGCGGCGCACGAGGTCGAGGGGCGCCATCACAGCCTGTTCGTGACGAGGGAGGAAGCGGGCTCCGCCGAGTACCGCGCCTTTTGGGAGGGGCTCGCCCGCGGCGAGTACCGGGCCGGTGAGTTCCTGCGCGTCGGCAAGGACGGTCGCGAGGTCTGGATCCAGGCGACCTACAATCCGATCCTCGACCCGTCCGGGCGTCCGTTCAAGGTCGTCAAGTACGCCTCCGACATCACGGAGGCCAAGCGCGCCGCCGCCGACATGGCGGGCAAGGTCGAGGCGGCCCGCCGCTCGCAGGCGGTGATCGAGTTCGACATGGACGGCACCGTCCTCGATGCCAACGACAACTTCCTGGATGCGCTCGGCTACACCCTTCCCGAGGTCCAGGGCCGGCATCATCGGATATTCGTCATGCCCGAATACGCCGCGAGCCCGGCTTACGCTCAATTCTGGGCGACGCTGCGAGCCGGACAATTCACCTCCGCCGTCTACCAGCGGGTCGGCAAGAATGGCCGCAAGGTCTGGATTCAGGCCTCCTACAATCCGGTTCTCGATGCGGCCGGGCGCCCGTTCAAGGTGGTGAAATACGCCTTCGACATCAGCCAGAGCATGGCGGTGCGCGCCAGCGCCCTTGCCATGGCCGAGCAGACGCTGGGCCGGGTGCGGGCGGTGGCGGGCGCCTCCGAGGAGATGCACCGGATCTCGGCCTCGATCGCCGCGCAGATGAACCGCTCGCACGAGGCGGTCGGCGACATCCAGACCCGCATGAGCGCCGCCGGCGCGCTCTCGGCGAAGCTCGACGATGCGGCGGCCGCGATGACCGGCGTGGTCGAGGTCATCACGGGCATCGCCGAGCAGATCAACCTGCTCGCGCTCAACGCCACGATCGCGGCGGCCCGCGCCGGGCCGGCCGGCCGCGGCTTCGCCGTCGTCGCCACCGAGGTGAAGAGCCTTGCCGAGCAGGCGCGCTCGGCCACCGCCCGGATCACCGGCGAGATCGGCGCCATGCAGTCGGTCTCTCGGGATGTGGGCACGGCCCTGGTCTCGACCGCCGCCGTGGTCGACACGGTGCAGGGCTTCATCGCGCAGACGACGGCGGACAGCGCGCGGCAGCGTGCGACCACCGGTCAGGTCAGCACCGACATGCAGGCCACCGCCGAGAGCGTGGCGGACTTCGCGAGCCGTCTCGATGCCTGGAATGTCGGCTTGGAGGAGCGACGGAGCGACGAGCGCCTCCGCACGTCGATCTCAGGCCATGTCGCCTTCGTGGCGGAGCGGGGGCGGAAGGCGGGGGAGCCGCAGAGCCTGCCTTGCACGGTGCTCAACATCTCGGAGGGCGGCGCCAAGCTGGCGCTCGAAGCCGCCGACCTGCCGGAGAACCTCACGCTCCACATCGACGGCGAGCCGTCCCGGCACTGCCGCGTCATGCGTCGCGCCGTCGGGGACGTCGGTGTTCAGTTCGTCTGATCCGATGTCCGATTGATCCCTTCGGAGCTTCTGTCCGCCGTCATCGCGAGGCGAAGCCGAAGTGATCCAGGTCCCGACCTCTCCAGACCGTGAGGAGCCCTCGATTGCCACGGCTTCGCCGCGCAGCGAGGGAAGAATGCGCGGGAGCCGTCAAACGGATGCCAGAGCCGCCGGAAGCGTGCTCACCCGCGCGCGTCGGCGACCAGCGCGGCCAGCCCTTCGCGATAGGTCGGGAAGGCGAGGCGCACGCCCAACTCCTCGCGGATTAGGCGGTTTCGCACCCGCTTGTTCTCACCGTAGAAGCTGCGGGCCATCGGGCTGAGATCGGCGGTCTCGAAATCGATCTCCGGCGGTAGCGGCAGGCCCGTCAGCGCGGCGGCGTGTTCGGTCACCGTCTGCGGGGGGGCCGGTTCGTCGTCGGTGACGTTGTAGACCGCGCCGGGCCGCGGGCGCTCGATCGAGGCCGCGAGCGTCGCAGCGATGTCGTCGACGTGAATGCGGTTGAACACCTGACCCGGCTTGACGATGCGCTGGGTGCGGCCCTCGCGCAGCTTCACGATCGGGTTGCGGCCGGGGCCGTAGATGCCCGAGAGGCGAAACACCTGCACTGCCTTGCCCGTCTCGGCGCCCAGCGCAAGCCAAGCGTTCTCGACTTCGAGGCGGCCACGGGAGCGGGCGCTTTTCGGGGTCGCGGGCGTCGTCTCGTCGATCCAGGCGCCGCCGTGATCGCCGTAGACGCCGATGGTCGAGAGATAGCCGATCCAGCGGATGCGGCTCTTCGCGATGGCGTCGCGGTAGCGGGCGAGCACCGTGTCGCCGTCCTGGCCCGGCGGGGCGGAGATCAGCAGGACGTCGGTGTCGTCGAGGTCCCCGGCGATGCAGGGATCGTCGGTCTCCGGCCCGAAGGTTCGCAGGGTGAACCCAGTCGCGGCGGCAAGGCTTCTGGCCCGCTCAGGCTCGGTCACCGTCGCCCGTACCGTATCGAAGCGAGCCCGCTCACGCTCAGCGAAATGCCGGGCGGAGAAGCCCAGGCCGAAGACGAACAGGTTCATGCGGTGTCAGGTCTCCCGTGAGCCGTCCGCTTCCATAGGAAGGCCGGCGGCTTCACGCCACTCCTCCCTCACATGCGCTTCCGGCTCGTTCCGTCCATGGGCGTCGAACAGATCGAGCAGCCGCTCCCGCGCGAGCAGCCGTCCGCAGGCCCAGACGGCGGCGCCCCGCACCACCGGGTCCGGCTCCTGCAATCCCGCCACGGCCGCCCCGGCGAGATCGGCGTCACCCGAGTTGCCGATGGCAATCAGCACGTTGCGCAGAAAGCGGTCACGTCCCGTGCGCTTGATCGGCGTGCCGGCAAAGCGTGCCCGGAAACCCGCATCGTCCAGGCGGGCGAGTTCGGCGAGCGGCGGCGCGGCGAGGTCGTCGCGGGCCGCCAGGCGCGTCTCCCGCGCCGCGCCCGCGAACTTGTTCCAGGGGCAGACCGCGAGGCAGTCGTCGCAGCCGAACACCCGGTTGCCGATGCTTTCGCGATGTTCAGTGGGGATCGGGCCGTGATGCTCGATCGTGAGGTAGGCGATGCAGCGGCGCGCATCGAGCCGATAGGGCGCGGGGAAGGCGTTCGTCGGGCAGATGTCGAGGCAGCGGCAGCAGGAGCCGCAATGGTCGGTCTCGGGTGTGTCGGGTTCGAGCTCGGCGCGGGCAAAGATCGCACCGAGCATCAGCCAGTTGCCGTGCTCGCGCGAGATCAGCACCGTGTGCTTGCCCTGCCAGCCGAGCCCCGCGGCCTGGGCCAGCGGCTTTTCCATGACGGGCGCGGTATCGACGAAGACCTTCACCGGCTGGCCGGAGCGGGCGGAGAGGAAGCCGCCGAGCTCCTTCAGCTTGCCCTTGATGACATCGTGATAGTCGCGCCGTTGCGCGTAAGCCGCGATGGCGGCGCGATCCTTCAAGCGCGTGAGTTCGAGCGGATCGGTTTGCGGGCCCGCATTCATGCCGAGCATGACGATGCTGCGGGTCTCGGCCCACAGCGCAGCGGGCGCGGCGCGCTGGTCGGCGCGCTCCTCCATCCAGTCCATCGTGCCGTGGTGGCCCGCAGCGAGCCATGCGGGCAACCGCTCGCGCAAGGCGGGCACGGCGTCGGGCCGCGTGACGCGGAACGCCTCGAAACCGAGACGGCGTGCGCGCGCCTCAATGGTCTCGCGCAAGGCGCGGCCCGTGAGGACGGCCTTCTCAGGCTTCAGAAATCCAGATCCGCGTAGTGCGCCGCCGCCGGCATGCCCGGCGCCCGGTCGGCCAGGAGCGCGCGGAAGGACGGGCGGGACTTCACCCGCGCGTACCAGTCCTTCGCCATCTCGTCCTCGTCCCATGGCACGTCGCCGAGATAGTCCACGCAGGAGAGATGGGCCGCCGCCGCGAGATCGGCATAGGTCAGGTCGTTGCCCGCGAGCCAGCGGCGCTGCCCGATCAGGTAGCCGATATATTGGAGGTGATAGCGCACGTTGGTGCGCGCCGCACGAATGGCGTTCATGTCCGGTGGGCCGCCCCCGGCGGCCGACGACATGAAGCGCTTGTCGATCTTCTCGGTGACGAGATACTCGGTCACCTCGTTGTTGAACTTGACGAGGAACCAGTCGAGCAGGCGCCGCACCTCGACCCGCGCCGTGGTGGTGTCGGGCAGGAGCCGCCGCCCGGCGAGCCCCAGCCCCCGCGTCTCGTCGAGATATTCCGCGATCACGCCCGCGCCGGGAATCGCGAGTCCGGTCTGCTCCACCAGCACCGGCGTGGTGCCGGCCGGGTTGACGATGAGGAAGTCGCGGCGGCGCTCCCAGGCCCGTTCCTCGACGAGGGTCGGCTCCATGCCCATCTCGGCCAGGACGAGGCGGATGAAGCGCGAGTTCGGGCAGAACGGGGAGTGATACAGCGTCGCCATCGAGGCCGTGGTTCAGCGGGAAGAAGGCAGAGCCCTGGGCAAACCGTGTCGCACCGGCGAAAGTGGGGCGAGGCGCCAGGATTATTTCTCCAACGTTGCCACCTCATTAACAAACGCGCCGCAACCCGGTAACCGCCCGTCAACGCTACCGCCCCAAAGCTGCCGCATCGCCGTCGTCTGCCGCGCCTCGCAGTGCCGGGACATCGGCGTGGAGAACAGCAGGCTCATGGATCTCGTCCTGATCGCGAAGGCGCTCGTGCTCGCCGTGGTGGAGGGCGCCACCGAGTTCATCCCGGTCTCCTCGACCGGGCACCAACTTCTCATCGGCCACTTCATCGGCTTCCACTCGCCCAACAACACCTTCGAGGTGCTGATCCAACTCGGCGCGATCCTGGCGATCCTGTTCGTCTATTTCGGTCGGCTGTGGAGCATCGCCACGGCGCTGCCGCACGATCCGCGGGCGCGCCGCTTCGTGCTCGCCGTGCTGATCGCCTTCCTGCCCGCGGCGATCGTCGGCGGCCTGTTCTCGAAATACATCAAGTTCTACCTGTTCAACCCGTGGATCGTCTGCGCCACGCTGGTGGCCGGCGGCCTCGTGCTCCTCGTCATCGACGACACGGTCGGCGAGCCGAAAGCTTCGCCGCATGACGGGCCGACCGAGCATCCGCGCAAGACCGACGTGTTCGAATTCAGCCTGCCGATGGCGCTGAAGATCGGCCTGTTCCAATGCGTGGCGATGATCCCAGGCGTCTCGCGCTCCGGCGCCACCATCGTCGGCGCGATGCTGATGGGGGCGAGCAAGCGCTCGGCCACCGAATTCTCGTTCTACCTCGCCATGCCGACCATGGCCGGCGCCTTCGCCAAGGACCTGCTCGACAACTACAAGAACCTCTCCTCCAACGACGCGCTGCTGATCGTCATCGGCTTCGTCGCGGCCTTCATCTCGGCCCTGATCGTGGTGCGGACGGTGCTCGATTACGTCTCCCGCCACGGCTTCTGGCTGTTCGCGTGGTGGCGCATCATCGTCGGCTCGCTGGGCTTTGCCGGACTGATTATTTTTGGCTGAGCCAGCAGGATTTTGAACGAGGCGGGGACGGTATCTCGGACTAAAGTCGATTGTCGTCGGCCCGCGCCCCGTGCGAGGGCTTGCGGCCAAGTCGCCGCTCTCCCAAGAAGCGGTCGGGAAACGCCGAACGTCTAAGGTCTCGCCCACGATGGAAGATCGTCCGCTCGCCGAGTTGTTCGAGCCCGCCACCCGCGAGCGCTGGCGCCAAGCTGTCGAGGCCGCGCTGAAGGGGGCCGACTTCGAGAAGCGCCTCGTCTCGAAGACCGCCGACGGCCTGCGCATCGAGCCGCTCTACGAGCCGGCCGCGGCGGTGGCGCAGCCGGTTCGGGCACCCGGCCCCTGGCGGCTGGCGCAACGCATCGACCATCCCGATGCCGAGAAGGCCGCGACGCAGGCGCTCACCGACCTCGAAGGCGGCGCCGACGCGCTTGTCCTCGTTGCTCGCGACGCGCCGGCTGCGCGCGGCTTCGGCCTCGATCTTTCTGCCGTTGATGCACTGGATGCCGCGCTGAAGGGCGCGATGCTGCCGCTCATCGCACTGCGGCTCGACGCGGGCCCGGCCGGCTTCGAGACGGCGACGCGGCTCAAGCAACTGATCGAGCGCCGCGGCGACGACCCCGCCGCCCTCGACCTCGATCTCGGCCTCGACCCCCTCGGCGCCTACGCTGCCACCGGCCGGCTCGAACAGGGATGGGAGGCGCGCCTTTCCGAGACCGTCACCGCGTTTGCCGGCTACCGCGGACGCGTGGCGCTCGCCGATGCCCGGCCCTACCACGAGGCCGGCGCGAGCGAAGTCCAGGAACTCGCCGCCGTGCTCGCGACCGCGGTGGCCTATCTGCGGGCGCTGGAGGCCGGCGGCCACGATCTCGGGCGCGCGCGCGATGCGATCTCGGTCCTTCTGGTAGCGGATGCCGACGAGTTCCTGACCATCGCCAAGTTCCGGGCGATCCGCCGGCTGTGGGCCCGGGTCGAGCAGGCCTGCGGCCTCGAACAGAGCCCGTTGCGGGTGCTGGCCGAGACCGCGTGGCGGATGATGACCCGCCGCGACCCCTTCGTGAACATCCTGCGCACCGCCATGGCCTCGGCGTCCGCCGGCCTCGGCGGGGCCGATTCGGTCACTGCACTGCCCTACACCCAAGCACTCGGCCTGCCCGATGCCTTCGCCCGGCGGGTGGTGCGTAACAGCCAGATTGTGCTGATCGAGGAATCGAACCTCGCCAAGGTCTCCGATCCGGCGGCCGGAGCGGGCGGCTTCGAGGCGCTCACTGCCGAATTGACCGAAAAAGCCTGGGCTGCGTTCCAGGAGATCGAGCGCGAGGGCGGCATTGCCAGAAGCCTCGAATCCGGCGCCCTCGCGGGGCGGATCGCGGCGGTGGCGCAAGCACGGGCGAAAGCGGTGGCGACCCGCAAGGAGCCGCTGACCGGCGCCAGCGAGTTTCCCTTCCTCGCCGAGAAGCCGGTGGCGGTGCTCGACGTGGCGCCGAACGAGGCCGTCCGGTCGGAGGGGGGCTTGCCCTCGCTGCGCCTCGCCGAGCCCTACGAGGCCCTGCGCGACGCGTCCGACGCGATCCTGGCGCGGACGGGCCGGCGCCCGGCGGTGTTCCTGGCCAATCTCGGGCCCGTGGCGGTTCACAACGCCCGCTCGACCTTCGCCGCCAACGCCTTCGCCGCGGGCGGCATCGAGGCCATCGGCAATGACGGCTTCTCCGACACCGACGCCCTGGCCGAGGCCTTCAAGGCGTCGGGAGCGCGGCTCGCCTGCCTGTGCTCCTCGGATTCCGTTTACCAGGCCGAGGCCGTGCCCGCGGCCGAGGCGCTGAAGACGGCCGGCGCCGGGACGATCTACCTCGCCGGCAAGACCGCCGAGGCGGAAGCCCTGCGCCAAGCGGGCGTTCACGGCTTCCTGTTCGCCGGTTGCGACCTGCTGGCGCTCCTGCGGGAGGCCGTTGAGCGGGCACAGGGCTGAGGCTCAAGGCGGCGTGAGCAACCTTGACACTGCGGGATGCGTGACAATCTTCCGGCTGAAACGGGCCGATGCGGCCCACCAGTCTCAGCCGGATCTTAACTCCATGCGCCTGCCGATTTTCGCCGTCGCCACTTTCGCCATCGCCATGGTGGGCGTCGGGACAGCGGAGGCGGCCAAGCGGAAGGTCGCGGTGCCGCACCGCTACGACGGCCGCTGGAGCATCGAAGTGGTCACCCTCGACGGGCCCTGTGACCGCGCCTACCGCTACGGTGTCCAGATTCAACGAGGAGAGGCTGTCTACGGTGGCGGCGAGGTCGACATCAGCGGTCGTGTCGCGGCCAACGGCGCCGTGCGCGGCACCATCTCCCGCAGTGGCAATGCGGCACAGGTCTCCGGGCGGCTCTCCGCCAACGGCACCGGAGCCGGCCGCTGGTCGACCCTCGGTGACGGCCCGATCAGCTGCAGCGGAAGCTGGAGCGCCATGCGGCGCGGCTGATCAGGCGCAGCGCCCTTGCCGAGAAGCTAGGCCATTCGGTCTGTTGCGGCCGGGCGACAACGCCGTTTTCGTTCCACCCTGCGTCATGGCAGAGCTGTTTTCGCCCTAGATCCGGCGTGATCTTCCACGAACACTGGCGGCGTTCGATCCCCGTTCGAGGCGCCCCCATGACCGCCGTGATGAGAGCTTTGCCGTTTCTCGGTCTCGCCTTCGTCCTGCTCAGTCCCGCGGCCGAAGCGCGCCCGGCACGGCAGCATATCCCCGGCTCTCAGCACGCGATTCTGGCGCCCCTCGAAGAGGCGGCGACGGCCTGCTTCGCCGAGACGGTGATGTCGAATCCCAAGGCCATGCGGCTGGCGCGAGACGGGCGCTGGTACGAGGCCGCCGGGGTGACCGGCTTCCTGTGCCGCCCGGAGGTCGATCGCATGGCGGTGGCGCATGACCGCATCTACGGCCAGGGCACCGGCGCCCGGTACTTCAAGGGCGCCTATGCCCGCCACCTCGACAAGCAACTCGCCACTCGCCTCCAGCCGCTGCTGGAGCCCAAGGCCGTCGCCAGCGCCGAGCCACCGGCCGAGAAGGCGGCCCTCGACGACGTCGCGGCGGAATCCGCGCCGGGAAGCGCGGATCACTGAGTCGGTGACGGCGGATCCGGCTACCGGATCCGCCGCCAGGTCTGCCTCTTGCACAGAACGCTGAGCACGCAGCCCGCGACCTCGACCGTGTCGGGGCCCTTCGGAGTGATGCTGCCCGCATAGGTCTTGCCGTCGTTCGGATTGTAGAGGCTGCCCTCGAAACCCGAGCCGCTCGGCGTGCCGGCCTGCATGATCTGTACGCCGACGAGCTTGCGCGTGCGGAGTGCGGGATCGGGATTCTGCGCATCGATGCCAGAGCCGGCCGTGGCCGCGATCGTCCCGCAATAGCCGCTGCCGCAGCGAGCGATGCGCACGGTCGAACCCGTCGTCTCAGTCTGCCACAGACCGGACAGGTCGGGAGCCTTCTGTGCCAGGGCGCTTCCGCCGGAGGTCAGGAGGAGCAGTCCGAAAGTCGCCATGCGCATTGTCGGATGGCGTGGCCGGTCGGCACGAGGCATGGTCATTCAGGCTTCCTCCCTGCCGGCCGTGGCCGCCGGCTCGCGACAGCGGTAGTCAGGCGACTGGGGTTTCGCAAGAAGCGCGACGAGCGGTGTTCGATGCCGCGGCCTTGACTTCGCCGTCTTCGCGCGGCCTACGCCCTGAGCGAGTCGGCACAGGCGAGTCAGGAGCGGCGGATGCAGGTGATCGAGACCGAGATCCCGGCGGTGAAGCGGGTGATCCCGAAGCGCCATGGCGACGACCGCGGCTGGTTCTCGGAGGTCTACCGCGCCGATCTGCTGGCCGAGCGCGGCATCGCCAACGCCTTCGTCCAGGACAACCAGTCGTTCTCTGCGCCCGCCGGAACGATCCGCGGCCTGCACTTCCAGGTCGCACCCAACGCCCAGGCCAAGCTGATCCGGGTGCTGGCCGGCGCGATCCTCGACGTCGCCGTCGATCTCCGCTCCGACGCCCCGACCTACGGCCGCCACGTCGCCGTGCGGCTCGACGCGGAGAGCGGCGAGCAACTCTTCGTGCCCGCCGGCTTTGCCCACGGCTTCTGCACCCTGGAGCCGGATACCATGGTCGCCTACAAGGTCGACGCCTATTACAGCCCGGCCGACGACCGGAACCTGCGCTGGAACGATCCGGCCATCGGCATCGAGTGGCCGGTGGCGGAAGCCGACGCGATCCTCTCGGGCAAGGACAAGGCCGCGCCGCTCCTGGCTGATCTCGGGCGCGTGTTCTGACACAAGGTCTTGAGATCATCGGGTTGGGCAGATTGAGCTCGACCTCAAGTTAGCGTAGCCGCGATCGAGCGCGGCCCTTGTCCGACTCGCGGACAGGAATCGGACGGAGTGGGGATCGATGCGCATTCTGGTGACGGGCGGCTGCGGCTTCATCGGCTCCGCGCTCGTGCTGCATCTGGTGCAGGATCTCGGCCACGAGGTGCTCACCCTCGACGCCCTGACCTACGCCGCCAATCCGATCTCGCTGCAGCCGCTGGCCGATGATCCGCGCCACCGCCTGGAGCAGGCCGACATCTGCGATCCGGCCCGCGTCCACGCGCTCTACGCCGACTTCAAGCCGGATGCGGTGATGCATCTGGCCGCCGAGAGCCATGTCGACCGCTCGATCACCGATCCGGGTGCCTTCGTGCGCACCAACGTCATCGGCACCCAGGTGATGCTCGACGGCGCCCGCACCCACTGGGAAAGTCTCGCCGGGGAAGCCAAGGCCAACTTCCGCTTCCTCCACGTCTCGACCGACGAGGTCTACGGCTCGCTGCCGCCGAATGCGTTTTTCACCGAGGAGAGCCGCTACGACCCGCGCTCGCCCTACTCGGCGTCGAAAGCGGCCTCCGACCACCTCGCCCGCGCCTGGCACGAGACCTACGGCCTGCCGGTTCTCGTGACCAACTGCTCGAACAATTACGGCCCGCGCCATTTCCCGGAAAAACTGATCCCGCTGATGATCCTGGCCGCGCTGGAGGGCAAGCCGCTGCCGGTCTACGGCGACGGTCTGAACGAGCGCGACTGGATCCATGTCGAGGACCATGCCCGCGGCCTCGTCGCGGTGCTGGAACGGGGCCGGCTCGGCGAGACCTACCTGCTGGGCGGGCGCTCGGTGCACAACAACCTCGCCGTGGTCAAAGCGCTCTGCGCCGCCTTCGACCGGCTCAAGCCGGAGAACGGCCCGCACGAGCGCCTGATCACCTTCGTCGCCGACCGGCCGGGCCACGACCGGCGCTACGCCATCGATCCGAGCAAGGCCGAGGCCGAGGTCGGCTGGCGGCCGACCAAGGTGTTCGAGCAGGCGCTGGAAGAGACCGTGCGCTGGTATCTCGACAACGAGGCGTGGTGGCGCCCGATCCGCGAGGGCCGCTATTCCGGTGAGCGCCTCGGCCTCGCGCAGAAGAGCGCCTGAGCATGGACATCCTGATCCTCGGCGGCGCCGGCCAAGTCGGCACGGAGCTTCAGGGCTTGTCCTGGCCCGACGGCGTGCGGATCCACGCACCCGACCGGCACAGCCTCGACATCACCGACGAAGCGGCTGTGGCCGCCGCGCTCGACGCCCGCGCCTACGCGGCGGTAATCAATACCGCCGCCTACACCGCGGTGGACAAGGCCGAGAGCGAGGTCGCCGCGGCGTGGCGCCTGAACGCGCTCGCGCCAGCCCTCCTCGCCGCAGGGACGAAGCGGCAGGGCATTCCGCTTGTCCATGTCTCGACCGACTACGTGTTCGACGGTTCGGGCGACGGCTTCTACGCTCCCGATGCGCCGGTGCACCCGCAAAGCGTCTACGGCGCCAGCAAGGCGGCCGGCGAGATGGCGGTGCGCTCCGGCAATCCACGCCACGCCATCGTCCGCACCGCCTGGGTGGTGAGTCCGCACCGGGGCAACTTCGTCAAGACGATGCTGCGGCTTTCGGGCGAGCGGGACAAGCTCACCGTCGTGGACGACCAGCACGGCTGCCCGACCTCGGCCGCCGACCTCGCGGGCGCGCTCGCCATCATCGCCCTGCGGATGGCCGGTGACGAGGCCGCGCCCATCGGCACCTTCCACTGCGTCAACGACGGCGCGACCACGTGGTGCGGCTTCGCCCGCGCGATCGTCGCGGGTTCAGCCAGGCGCGGCGGGCGCAGCGTGCCGGTCGAGGGCATCCCGACCGCCGCCTACCCGACTCCGGCTCGGCGCCCGGTGAACTCGCGCCTCTCGACCCAGAGCCTGACCGATGCCTACGGCATCGCGCCCCGGCCCTGGGAGGCGGCGCTCGACGACATCCTCGACCGGCTGGTCGGGCCGGTTCGCTCCAACTGACCAGGACGTGTTCGTATGAAGGGCATCGTGCTCGCCGGCGGTTCCGGCACAAGGCTCCACCCGGCCACGCTGGCAATCAACAAGCAGCTGCTGCCGGTCTACGACAAGCCGATGATCTATTATCCGATCTCGGTGCTGATGCTGGCGGGCATCCGCGAGATCCTGATCATCTCAAGCCCGGAGCACCTCGGCAACTACCAGCGCCTGCTCGGCACCGGTGAGCAGTTCGGACTGACCTTCTCCTACGCGGTGCAGCCGCGACCCGAGGGTCTGGCCCAGGCCTTCCTCATCGGCCGCGACTTCGTCGGCTCGGACGACGTGGCGCTGGTGCTGGGCGACAATCTGTTCTTCGGCAACGGCATGAGCGAGCTGCTGGCCAAGGCCCGCGCCCGCAAGAGCGGGGCGACGGTGTTCGCCTACCATGTCGATCATCCGGAGGCCTACGGCGTCGTCACCCTCGACGAGGGCGGCCGCCCGGTCCGGCTGGTGGAGAAGCCGAAGACACCCGAGAGCCCCTGGGCGGTGACGGGTCTGTACTTCTACGACAACCAGGTGCTCGACATCGCCGCAGAGGTGAAGCCTTCCGACCGCGGAGAACTCGAGATCACGTCCGTCAACCAGGCCTATCTCGAGCGCGGCCAGCTTCATGTCGAGCGGATGAGCCGCGGCTACGCCTGGCTCGATACCGGCACGCACGATAGCCTCTTGGAAGCGGCCGAGTTCGTGCGGGTGCTGCAGCACCGCCAGGGGCTTCAGGTGGCCTGCCTGGAGGAGATCGCCTACCTGCAGGGCTTCATCGGCCGCGAGCAGTTGCAGGCGCGCGGCGAATTGTTCGCCAAGACCAATTACGGACAAAACCTGCTGCGCCTCGCCCGCGAAGGTCGGCGGCCCGATCAGGATTTTTGACCGACACGCCTCGATCTCGTCACTGCGAGGCGAAGCCATCCAGCGCGCCGATCTCTCCGGCAGGACCGCGCCGCCGGATCGCTTCGGCTTCGCTCACGATGATGGGCGGGACGGCGTAGCGCTTTGCCCGAGGCGGCCTCAGCGCTCGCCCTGGATGAGCACCGCGCCGGTATAGGTCTCGGCAACCTCGCAGAAGGGTACGCCGCCGGCCGTCAGCACCGCCTCGACAGAGAAGAGCGGCTCGCCGGGTCCTGGCATGCCGCCAGTCTCGGGCCGCCACAGCATCGTCAGCGACCGGTTGCGCCGGCTCGGTCCGAGTGGACGCACCACGTGGCCGAAGGGCGCCTGCGTGCCGTCCAGGGCCGCGTTCATGTCAGGCGTCAGGCGCGAGGGCACGTACCAGTTGTCGGCCTCCGACAGGACATGAGTGCCGCAGGTAAGCCGCACCCGGCGGTAGCGCAGGGGCTCATCGGGGCCGACGGCGAGCCGTTCGCGCCGGGCCGCGCCGGCGGGCTTGTCGGGGCCGGGAACGCGCACGGCGATGATCCGCGGATCGGGGCTGAGCCCGCGTTCGGCGCACCAGGCTTCGAGGACGGCAGTGGCGCTCGGCGCGGCGAGCAGGCGGGCGCTCAGTGTCTCGATCAAGGCGCGCGCCCCGGTCCCATCCTGCGCCTCTCGGTCTGGCTCGGCGATGCTGCCGGAAGCTTTCCCAGCGGCGGCCCCGGTGTCTTGCGCCCGCGCGCTGCCGGCATTGGCGGGCGGCACGGCGGCGCCGAGCGCCGCGAGTCCCACCGTCAGCATCCGTGTCGCCGTCCGCTCCATCATGCAGCGCAATACGTTGCCGGCGGGCAAAGGTCCATCGCGCCGAGCGAACGGTCCCCGCCTCGAAGGCTCGCGCTGGAGGATCGTCGCGGGGACTGGTTGCCGGCCTGTGTGAGAAGACGACGCTCTATCGGGCCTCGGAGGGTTGTGCGGTGGCGAGAGGGCCGGCCGCTGCCAGGGGGAAGGCGACCTTGCAGCGCTGGCCGCCGGGCAGCTTGAAGTCGGGGTTCGGCAATTCGAGACGCACGCCGAAGGTGCCGCTTGCTGCGTCGAACACCTGATCGACCACGCTGACCTTGGCCACGTAGGTACCGCCGATCGGCTGGTCGAGCTCGACGGTGGCCGGCATCCCGAGCGCGATCTCCTTCCAGCGGGAGACCGGTAGGTAGGCCTCGACGTAGAGCGGATCGAGCTGGACCAGGGTGAAGATCGCGCTGTCCTGGCGCACGAACTCGCCGGCCGACATCAGCCGCTCGGTGACGATGCCGCGGATCGGGCTGCGGATCATCCGCAATTCGAGCTGCGCCTCGGCGCGCTGCAGTTCGATTCCGGCGAGCTTGTGCTTCAAAATCTCGGTCTGGAGGTCGCGCCGGCCGATCTCGTAATCGGCCTCGACCTGATCGAGCTTCTCCTGGGTGACGATACCTTTCGAGAGCTGATTCTGGCGGTCGAGGCGGCGCTTGTAGAGTTCGACGCGGGTCTGCTGCGCCTCGATGCTCGCCGTCGATTCCGACTGCGCCCGCGACAGGGCGACGTTGGCCTCTTCCACGCTCGAATCGAGCTGGGCGATGATGTCGCCGGCCTTCACCGTGGCGCCGCGATTGACCGGCACGCTCTTGAGGATGCCGAGCGTGGCCGAGCCGATCTTCAGCTTCTGTGCCGGCTCCACGACGCAATCGACGCGGGTCGCCTCGGCCCGCGCCGCCGAGGCGCAGAAGCAGAGGGTCGCGAGCGCCGCGCAGATCCGGGCTCGCCGCATTCCGGCCTGGAAGGTCATCGCGAAACAATCCTCATTCAGCGTGGCCGGCAAAGGCCAGGATCCGGTCCTGCATCTGGTCCGAATGCAGCAGGTCGGCGCGCATGCGCCCGTGCAGTCGCTCGGTGCGCAACTGCGCGTGGCGCAGCAGGCGGGCGCCGAAGGCGCGGCCACGCTCGGGGCCGAGCAGCGCCATGATGCGGCGGGCGGGTCCGCGTCCGACGAGGCTGCTTTCCATCAGCGGATCGTCGAGGGAGAGGATCGCCTGAAAGCAGCCCGGTTCGCCCTGGCGCCCGCTGCGACCGGCGAGCTGGTCGTCGATGCGCCGCGCGTCCTGGCGCTCGACCATGAGGACGTGCAGGCCGCCGAGTTCGGCGATGCCGGGGCCGAGCTTGATGTCGGTGCCGCGCCCGGCCATGTTCGTCGCCACGGTGATGCGGCCCCGCTGTCCGGCTTCAGCGACGATGGCCGCCTCTTCCCCGTCCTGGGCCGCGGAGAGTACCGTGTGCGGCAGTCCGGCCTCCGTGAGATAGGCGCTGGCCCGCGCGGAGGCCGCCACCGAGCGGGTACCCACCAGAACCGGGCAGCCGCGCGCGTGCAGTTCGGCGATGCGTTCGGTGACGCGCCGCCACTTCGCCGCCTCGTCGGGAAGCACCTCGTCGGGGAGGTGGCGCCGCTGCACCGGCCGGTGCGTCGGGATGCGCGCCACCGGCAGCCGGTAGACCGTCCAGAACTCGGCGGCGACGCCGCGGGTGGTGCCGGTCATGCCGGCGAGGCGCGGATAGCGGCGGAAAAAGCGCTGGTAGGTCATGCGCGCCAGCGTCGCGCGGGCGCCGGAGAGCGCACAGCCCTCCTTGTGCTCGACCATCTGGTGCAGGCCGTCGCTCCAGCTCCGGTCCGGCATCACCCGGCCGGTATTGGCGTCGACGATCACCACCTTGCCGTCGCGCAGGATGTAGTGCTCGTCCCGGT
>JAGTAM010000049.1 GCA_023422485.1 Pseudomonadota bacterium
GGGCATGAGGCGGGCGAAGGCTTCGCTGGCCGGCCCCGCCTCGACGTCGGCGAGGAGCGCCTTGCCCGGATCGAACACCGCGAGGCCAGGCGCTGCGGCCATGGCCGGAACCGGCCGCGCCGAGCCGGCCGGTTCCACGGTCGGTCCCTTGGCCGGCTCGCGGCAGGCGAGCGACAGCAGCGCGGCGACCACGGCGAGGCCGAGCGTCGGCAGGAAGGGGGGAAGCACCGGGCGAGGGGTCGCGGACACATCCGGCTTCCGCAGCGGATCGACGACGCGCATGGACCGGCCCCTCTCGATGGATTCGTGAACGGCTTGAGTGTGCGCCCCGGTTTGCGGCAGAAGCGGGGCCGACAGATGTCCGGTTCGTAACTGTTGTCGCAGATCGTCGC
Source organism: Pseudomonadota bacterium (assembly GCA_023422485.1). GTDB lineage: Bacteria > Pseudomonadota > Alphaproteobacteria > Rhizobiales > Beijerinckiaceae > Methylobacterium. The sequence continues at coordinate 393 of JAGTAM010000049.1, forward strand.
GGATCGGGCGGCGCACGGCTTGCGTGTCAGCCGACCTGTGGTGCCATCAGCAAGTTCTTGAACACCTGCTCATCCAAGTCCCACCCGTACGTCCTCCTCGAACGGATCGAACCATTCGGGCCTCGATGACCGAGACCAGCCTCACCGTCGCCGTGATCGACCCGAGCCCCGCCCGCGCGGCGATCCTGGAGGAGGGCCTGCGGGCCTCCGGCGTCGACAGGGTCGTCGTCCTGCCCGACGGGCCGGATCTCCAGGCGCGGGTGGCGGGCCTCAAGCCCGACGTGATCGTGGTGCACCTGGAAAGCCCGAGCCGGGACGCGCTGGAGCAGATGTCGGGTCTGTCCCGGCAGGCGGAGCGGCCGGTGGCGATGTTCGTGGACCGCTCGGACCAGACCATGATGCAGGCGGCGGTCGATGCAGGCATCTCGGCTTACGTGGTCGACGGCCTGCGGACCGAGCGGATCCGTTCGATCCTCGACATCGCCATCCTTCGCTTCAACGCCTTCGCGCGGCTCCAGCGCGAACTCGACGAGGCCCGTTCCGAACTCGCCGACCGCAAGCTGATCGAGCGGGCCAAGGGCATCCTGATGACGCGCAAGGGGATGAGCGAGGACGAGGCCTACAAACTCCTGCGGCGGCAAGCGATGAACGAGAAGCGCAAGATCGTCGACATCGCCCGCGCCATCGTCACCGCGGCGGATCTGCTCGGATGAGAATCAGGCTCGGATACGTCCCGCTCACCGATGCCGCCCCCGTCATCGCGGCGGCGGAACTCGGCTTTGCGCGGGCCGAGGGGCTCGAGATCGCGCTGTCGCGCGAGCCGTCCTGGGCAACCCTGCGCGACCGGCTGGCGCTCGGCCATCTCGACGCCGCGCACATGCTCGGACCGCTCGCCATCGCCAGCGCGTTGGGGCTCTCGGGGCCGCAGGCGGACATCAGCGTGCCGATGGCGCTCGGTCTCAACGGCAATGCGGTGACCGTCTCGAACGCGCTCTGGACGGCGATGGCCGCGGAGAGCGCCGCACCTGGCGATGATCTCACCGAGGTGGCGGCGGGCGTCGCCCGGGTCGCCCGCGCGCGGGCCGGGGAGGGACGGCCGCTCACCATCGGCACCGTGCATCCCTTCTCCAGCCATTCCTACCAGCTTCGCCTGTTCGCGGGTCTCGGCGGGCTCGACCTCGACGCCGCGGTGCGCCTCGTCGTGGTGCCGCCGCCCGATACGGTGGATGCGCTCCGGCGCGGACGCATCGACGGCTTCTGCGTCGGCGCGCCGTGGAACAGCGTCGCGGTCGCCGCCGGCCTCGGCCGGATCGCGGCGCTCGGCTGCGAGATCGCACCCGATTGCCCGGAAAAGGTGCTGGCCCTGCCCGCCGAGGGAGCGGATTTCATGCGTCCCCTGGTGCGGGCCGTCCATCGGGCCGGGCTGTGGTGCGCCGATCCGGCCAACCGCATCGCCCTGAGCACCCTGCTCGCCGAGCGCGCCGAACTCGATTCGGATGCCGCGCTCATCGCCCGCACCCTCGGCGGTGCGCTGCTCGTGGATGCCGGCGGGCGCGAGCGTGCGAACCCGGCCTATCTGCGCCTCGACGCCGCGACCCATCGGCCGGACCCGGCCCATGCCCGGTGGCTGGTCACGCAGATGATCGCCTGCGGGCAGATCGCGCCCGTCGGCGATGCGGCGGACCGGGCGGCCGCGCTCTACCGGCCGGACCTCTTCGAGTCGGCTATCGGCGGCTGAGCGCACTTCGGGCGCGCCGAACCCGCTCGGGCTGCGCATCGCGGCATCAGCAGCCCATTTTTTGTGCAGTGCAGTCGACCTCTGCCTGTCAGGGGCGTGCGATGCAGCAAGCGGCCGTCACGGCGGCCCGGTGTCGCGACCTTGGCCGCCCTGAACGCGGCCCCGCAGCGGATTCATAGCCTTCGCGGTCGATTGGTCGATTCAGCACCGTCAGTCCGGGGCGCCGCCGAGCGAATCCGGGATGAGGGGACGCGGCACCGAAGCGATCGAGCCGAGACCGGACCACATTTCAAACCGCACCTGACACCGCCTTTGGCACGGCTCCTGCAAAGCCGTCCGCACGGGCTCGCCAACGGTGACGGGCCTTAAAACGTCAGCAAAGCCGCTGATCCGGAAATGCCCGCACGCGACGAATGTCGATCGCGCAGGCGATCCCCGGTCGGCGGCTTTTTTCATGTGCAGACAGCGCACCGGAGCGAACAGCGGATGAGCATCGATCACGGCAACACGACCCGTCGCGGCGTCCTCAAGGGAGCGGCGGCCGCCCTCGCCCTGGCAGGTGCCGCCCGCGCCGCCCTGCCGGCCGGTGCCTTCGCGCAGGGCGCGGGGCCGGAGGTGAAGGGGGCCAAGCT
>JAGTAM010000330.1 GCA_023422485.1 Pseudomonadota bacterium
TCCTTGGCCGGGCCGGTGCCGGCGTGGCGGAGGTCGCCGCTGGTCGCCGGCCCAACGGCGCCGCCGGGCGGGGGAAAGGAACGGGCGCGCCGCTTACGGTGTGCTCTGCGCCGGCTCCCATCCCGCCGGCTGGCCGCGACGACCCTCGATCGAAAGGGTTTCAGCGTCGTGCTTGCCTGCTGGGCGAGAACCGGTCCGGCCAGGATCGTTCCGGTCAGGAGCAGCCCGGCAATGCGCGGGTATCCGCTTCGGGCAACCCGGCGTAGCGCCCTCCGGAGAGCCTGCGCCGGTGCCGTTCCGGTTCAGCGCAGCAGGTTGGTCTTGGCCAGATCGAGGATGGCGTCGCCGCGCCCGTTCATCACCGCCTGGAGGGCATAGAGGCTGAAACCCTTCACCTGCTCAGCCTGGAGCTTGGGCGGCATGGCCAGCTCCTGGCGATTCGTCACCACGTCGAGGAGGGCGGGTCCGGGATGGGCCAGCACGTCGCGGATCGCGCCCTCCAGATCGCCCGGATCCTCGACCCGGCGGGCATGGATGCCGATGGCGTTGGCCATGGCGGCGAAATCGGGATTATCGAGCGTCACGCCGGTCTCGAGGTAGCCCGCAGCCTTCATCTCCAACTCGACGAAGCCGAGCGTGCCGTTGTTGAAGATGACGACCTTCACCGGCAGCGTCTCTTGGCGGAGGGTGAGGATGTCGCCCATCAGCATGGCAAAGCCCCCGTCGCCCGACAGTGAGATCACCTGCCGTCCGGGGCTCGCCGCCTGGATGCCGATGGCGTGTGGGAGGGCGTTGGCCATCGAGCCGTGGGCCCAGGAGCCGATCAGGCGGCGCCCGGCGGTCATGCGGAGGTAACGCGCCGCCCAGACGGTCGGCGTGCCGACATCCGCCGTGAACACGGCGTCGCCCTGCGCCGCCTCGCTGAGGAGGCGGGTGAGGTATTGCGGGTGGATCGGCTTGCGCCCCGGCTTCCCGGTGGCGAGGTCGTCGAGGTCTTCCCGGGCCTTGGCGTAGTGCTTCAGGCTGGCCTCCAGGTGGCGGGCACTGTCATTGCCGGTGAGACGCGGCAGCAGCGCCTCGATCGTGGCGGCGACATCCCCGACGAGGCCGACTTCGAGCCGGCAGCGCTTGCCCAGATTTTCCGGGCGCAGATCGACCTGCGCGATCCTCGCGTGTTCGGGGTAGAACTGGCGGTAGTGGAAGTCGGTGCCCAGCATCAGCAGGGTCTCGCAGGCCTCCATCGCCGCGTAGCCCGAGGAGAAGCCGATCAGGCCGGTCATGCCGACATCGTAGGGGTTGTCGTGCTCGACATGCTCCTTGCCGCCGAGCGCGTGGACGATCGGGCTCTTGAGCCGCTCCGCCAGCCGCATCAGCGGCGCGTGCGCGCCGGCGCAGCCGCGCCCGCACAGCAGCGTGATCTTCTTGGAGGTGTTGAGGAGGTCGGCCAAGCGGTCGAGCTCGTCGGCCGGCGGCACGGTGACGGGCGCGCGCGGGCGTAGCGTCGCCGGCGCGGCGATGGCGCGCTTGGGCGCTTCCTTGAGGGCGACCGTACCGGGGATGACCACTACGGCGACGCCGCGCCGGCCCACCGCCGTTCGGATCGCGGTCTCAAGGACGTTGGGCAACTGCTCCGGATCGGAGACCAGTTCACAGAAATGGCTGCAATCGCGGAACAGCTCTTCGGGTCGGGTCGCCTGAAAGTAGTTGAGACCGATCTCGCTCGACGGGATGTGGGCGGCGATCGCCAGCACCGGCGTGCGGGTGCGGTGCGCGTCGAACAGGCCGTTGATGAGGTGGAGGTTGCCGGGCCCGCACGAGCCGGCGCAGACCGCGAGTTCGCCGGTCACCTGCGCCTCGCCCGCGGCGGCAAACGCCGCCACCTCCTCGTGTCGGACATGGACCCAATCGATGACGCCGCGGCTGCGGATCGCTTCCGTGATCCCGTTCAGGCTGTCGCCGACGAGGCCGTAGACGCGGCGCACCCCCGCCTGCTGGAGCGTCTCGACCACAAGATCCGATACGTTGCGGGTTGCCATGCGCCGTCTCCGAACAGAACCGCCTCACGAGGCGGTGACGGCGGGCCAACGTCACACTCAACCGAAGGTTCGAATGGGTGGAAGATTTTGTGATTGTTGCACAATTTCACATGCCCGGAACGTGAATCCCGGCAAGATCGTCCCGTCGGCTTCGCGCGCATCGGCGCAACGATTCGGGGCGCCGGATCTCCGGATCGGGCGCTTTCTCAGCCATCTCGGCTTCACCCCGCGATGACGGCGGCGAACCGAAGGGATGATGCCAAGTCGTCCGACACGAAAAGAGGCCGGCCGATCATCTCGGCCGACCTCTCACCGGGATGTCCCGGAAAGCCGCTTTGCGAGGCGGTTCGCCTTACGTGTTCATCGAATCGAAGAAATCGCTGTTGCTCTTGGTCTGGCGCAGCTTGTCCATGAGGAACTCGATCGCGTCGGTGACGCCCATCGGGTTGAGGATGCGGCGCAGCACATAGGTCTTCTTGAGCGAATCCGGCGGCACCAGCAGCTCCTCCTTGCGGGTGCCGGAGCGGGTGATGTCGATGGCCGGGAAGATGCGCTTGTCCGAGACCTTGCGGTCGAGAATGATCTCGGAGTTGCCGGTGCCCTTGAACTCCTCGAAGATCACCTCGTCCATGCGCGATCCGGTATCGATCAGCGCGGTCGCGATGATGGAGAGCGAGCCGCCCTCCTCGATGTTACGGGCCGCGCCGAAGAAGCGCTTGGGCCGCTGCAGGGCGTTGGCGTCGACGCCGCCGGTGAGCACCTTGCCGGAGGAGGGCACCACGGTGTTGTAGGCGCGTCCCAGGCGGGTGATCGAGTCCAGCAGGATCACCACGTCGCGGCCGTGCTCGACCAGCCGCTTGGCCTTTTCGATCACCATCTCGGCGACCTGCACGTGGCGGGTGGCCGGCTCGTCGAAGGTCGAGGCGATGACCTCGCCCTTCACCGAGCGGATCATGTCGGTCACCTCTTCCGGGCGCTCGTCGATGAGCAGCACGATGAGGTAGCATTCGGGGTGGTTGAGGGTGATCGACTGCGCGATGTTCTGCATCAGCACGGTCTTGCCGGTGCGCGGCGGCGCGACGATCAGCGCGCGCTGGCCCTTGCCGATCGGCGAGACGATGTCGATGATCCGGGGCGAGAAGTCTTTCTTGGTCGGGTTGTCCAGTTCGAGCTTGAACCGCTTCGTCGGAAACAGCGGCGTCAGGTTGTCGAAGTGGACCTTGTGCTTGATCTTCTCCGGATTCTCGAAGTTGATCGTGTTGACCTTGATCAGCGCGAAGTAGCGCTCGCCGTCCTTGGGGCCGCGGATCGGGCCTTCCACCGTGTCGCCGGTGCGCAGGCCGAAGCGGCGGATCTGGGTCGGCGAGATGTAGATGTCGTCCGGGCCGGGCAGGTAGTTCGAGTCGCTCGAACGCAGGAAGCCGAACCCGTCCTGGAGCACCTCGACCGTGCCGGCGCCGATGATCTCGGTCTCGTTGGCCGCGAGCTGCTTCAGGATCGCGAACATCAACTCCTGCTTGCGCATGGTCGAGGCGTTCTCGACCTCGACCTCCTCCGCGAAGGTGATGAGTTCGGTCGGCGATTTGGACTTGAGGTCCTGGAGCTTCCCCGCGCGGGGGGCGCGCATATCGGCCGGGGCGACGGCGGTTTCGGCCGGAGCTTCGACGGGGGCGAGAGCGTCGTTCTGTGACGTCATGTGGGGAGATGCAACCAACGAAGGGCGGGAAGAAATCGGCCGGTTCGGGAGCAGGGCCGGGCGCCGGGGAAGCGCCTCGGGATCCGTAGCCGTCGCGGGCGCGCGGCCCGGCCCACGCATCGGTTCCGCTGGGCCGAAGAGACCGAGGAATGCGACACGGCTGCAATGGGAGAGCATGGCTCAGTAGCGCGTTTCGCCACCCGGCTCAAGACCCCGTTTGTTGATTTTACCTCAGGTGACACCGGGCCGGGATCGGCAGGCGTTCCGTCGTCGGGCTCAGCGCCGACGCAGCCGCACGTAGAGGGCGCCGGCTCCGCCGTGGTGACGCGCCGCCTCTTCGAAGCCGATCACGAGGCCGCGCAGTTCCGGGCCCCGCAGCCAGTGGGGCACGCTGCGCCGGAGCACGCCGCGCTCGGAGAAGCCGCCGCGGTCAGGCCCCCCGAAACCCTCGCCGCCCTTGCCGGTCACCACGAGCACGCGGGCATGCCCCGCAGCGCGGGACCGCATCAGGAAGCCGACCAGGGCGGCGTGCGCCTCGGCTTGATAGAGACCGTGCAGATCGATGCGCGCCTCGATCGTCAGGGTGCCGCGCTCCAATCCGCGCCGCTCGCGCCGTTCGAGCCCCGGCGCGCCCGGTG
>JAGTAM010000353.1 GCA_023422485.1 Pseudomonadota bacterium
GTCATTAAATTAGATATAACTCAATTAGAATCATCTAATTTTATGTCAAATGAGAGAGTGCCGGCTGTCTCCAGATGGCCGAAGCGAGATCCGCTTCGCTTCGGCTTGCGCTTCGACCGCCGTATCGAGGCCGAGCTCGATTTCACTCCGAGCGAGCCGGCTCACCGCGGGCTACGGCGTCATCCGCTCCGTTCTCATCGGGACAGAAGATATCCTTCAAGGTGCCGAGAACACGCGCGGCCCGTGGATCTGCCAATCGGTAGTACAGGGTCTGGCTCTCCCGTCGAAAGGCAACCAGATCGTCTTCACGCAGCTTGGCGAGGTGCTGCGACAGGGCCGATTGGCTAAGCTCGACCGCCTCGGCAAGGCTCGAGACGTCCTTCTCACCATGGGCGACCAGCAGGCACAGGATGAGCAGGCGCTTTTCGTTCGCGAGAAGCCGTAGCAGACGCGCCGCGTCGGCGGCCTTGTCCTGAAGGCGCAGAAGATCGTTCGACGTCACGGAATCCATCGGACCGCATCCCAGAGCGTTAGGTTCATCTTATTTAGGTGAATCTAATGTTTTTCGAGAGGGACGTCTCACTCTGCGCCCCGATCGCGAAGCGCGCTTCGGCCGTGGACGGATGAGTCCACCATGCCGCCGCAAGGGTGCATTGGGCCGCCTCGGGAAGTCCATAGACTCAAACTCCGGCAATGCTGGCACCATGAGGAAGGAAACGCGACTGTTCTTCCCGAGGTTCGTACGACCGCTCCTGATCCAGCTACGGGCTGCCGATGTACGGATGACGCCAACTGGACCGTCGTCGTCTATGGATCGTTCAAGATCGACGTTTTCGCCCGCAGGATCATCGACTGCACTGTGTCCCGATCGGTTCCGCGGACTTCATACTTGATGCCCTGGACTCGGCGCTGCAGACGTCACGACAATGCCCGCTCACCTTGCTCAGATCGTTCGTCGATTGAAGATGGGTGAAGCGGCCGTCAGAGGGTGCGCCGTTCCAACCACAGAGGGAACGGTGATCGAGGTCGACACAGGCGAGCACAGCCAGGATAACGCACCATACTGAGATGGGCGGCGCCCATTATGTCTTGATTATTACAACAAAAACCAAATTGACTGGTGTATATAGCCATCTTTCAGATCATCATTCGATCATTAAATTGAATAAATCACATAGATATGTTCAAGTTGCGCTGGAAAATCTCCTTGCGGAAGAACTAAGCGGCAATTCACTGCTCGCTCGTGAGGGAAAAACCCTCACGCGAGAGTTTTTCCCTTCTCGTTAGGTATTTTTTAACTCCAGTCAATCCGCGCGGCTGGTGGAATGCTGCGGCCAGTTCAGAGCCGTCCCGGTCACAAGGGGCGCTCGACCCTTCACCAGGCCGGCTGCTGCTTGCCGGTATGCGCATTTGGGAGGTGGCCATGGCCGTTAAGCTCAATCTCCAGGATCTGACCTTCATCCTTAAGCAGATCAAGATCGCCGAGGCGCATGCGAGCGGCATCAAGCTGACGGAGCTGCGCGTCGACGCCGCTGGCACCCTTCTTACGGACCGCGCGCTCTACGACGCGACCGGCAACTGGCTCGGCGCGACCGCGGCGCCGAAGGCGATCCCGGATCCCCACGTGCCCTATGGGCTGCGCACGGTCGACGGCACCTTCAACAACATCGTTCCCGGCCGCGAGACCTGGGGTTCGTCCGGCCAGCCGATGCCGCAACTGTTCGAGCCGACCTACCTCAATGACCCGGACGGGGACACGATGCCGCTCGGGCCGGGCGCGCCGGTCATCACGAACAACAACTATGGGACGCCCGGCTCCGTCGCCGATGCCGACCCGCGCATCATCTCGAATCTCGTCGTCGATGCGAGCCTCGACAACCCGGCCGCCATCGCCGCGGCGCTGCGGATCGCCGGCTCGGAGAACGTCATCGCCGATCAGCGCGCCATCACCGCCGCGCACGAGGCCCTGAAGGCCGCCAAGGCGGCGGACCCGGCGGGCGACCACACGACCCTTCAGTCGAACCTCGATACGCTTCTGGAGCAGACCGGCGTCACCGTCACCAACGGCTCCATCGACGTCCTCAACGTCTCGCCCGACGAGGGTCTGTCGAAGCCCTTCAACGCCTGGATGACCTTCTTCGGCCAGTTCTTCGACCACGGCCTCGATCTGATCTCCAAGGGTGGGAATGGGACCGTCTACATTCCGCTCGCCGCCGACGACCCGCTCGTGCTCGGACAGGACGGCGTTGCCGGAACAGCCGACGACCTCGCGCCGCATCTGCGCTTCATGACCCTGACGCGCGCGACGCAGGTCGAGGGCTCGCAGCGCAACGTCACGACGCCCTTCGTCGATCAGAACCAGACCTACACCTCGAACGCCTCGCATCAGGTGTTCCTGCGGGAATACGTCCTCGTGGACGGTCGGCCGATCGCGACCGGTCGCCTGCTGGGGGGCGCCGATGGCGGCCTCGCCACCTGGGCGGACGTCAAGGCTCAGGCGCGGACGGTGCTCGGCATCGAGCTGACGGACGCCGACGTCTCGGCTGTCCCACAACTGCTGGTGGACGCCTACGGCGAGTTCATCCGCGGTGCCAACGGCCTGCCGCAGGTGATGGTCGGCGTCGGCCCCGGGGGGCAGGCGGTCTATGCCAGCGGCAGTCTCGCCGAGCCGCTCAAGCTCTCGGCCATCCAGCTTCCCGTCGGCACGGTGCTGGTGGGCCCTGGCGGCACGCAGAACGTTATCGAGGCCGGTGAGACGGTCGCGGCGGCCCGCACCTTCAACGCCTTCCTCGACGACATCGCCCACAACGCGGTGCCGGTCGCTGTGAACGGCGTGCTCCGGCCCGATGCCGACGCGCTCACGGGCAATGCGGTTCAGATGAACCCGCAGACCGGCCGCAATCTCGAATACGACAACGAGCTTCTCGACCGGCACTACGTCACCGGCGATGGGCGCGGCAACGAGAATATCGGCCTCACCGCGGTCCACCACATCTTCCATTCCGAGCATAACCGGCAGATCGACGCTCAGAAGCTCACCATCCTCCAGTCAGGCAACCTCGCCTTCATTAACGAGTGGCTGGCGACCGACATCGCGGCCCTGCCAGGCAACTTCGCGCAGATGGCGCCGCTGGCTCAGCTCGCCTACGCCAACACGCTGTCCTGGGACGGGGAACGGCTGTTCCAGGCGGCGCGCTTCGCCACCGAGATGCAGTATCAGCACCTCGTCTTCGAGGAGTTCGCCCGCAAGATCCAGCCGCTGGTCGATCCCTTCGTGTTCAATTCGGTGACCGAGATCGACCCGTCGATCTTCGCCGAGTTCGCCAACACGATCTACCGCTTCGGTCACTCGATGCTGACCGAGAACATGCCGCGGATCGGAGCCGACGGGCAGGCGCTCGACGCCGGCCTCGGGCTGATCGAAGCCTTCCTTAACCCGGTGGCGTTCGACAACGACGGCGGGATGTCCCACGACGAGAGTGCGGCCGCGATCATGCGCGGCATGACGATCGAGCGCGGCAGCGAGATCGACGAGTTCGTCGTCGGCGCCCTGCGCAACAACCTGCTCGGCCTGCCGCTCGATCTCGCCGCGATCAACATTGCCCGCGGCCGCGACACGGGCAGCCCGACGCTCAACGAGGCACGCGGCCAGCTCTACGCGGCGACCGGCTCGACCTTCCTCACCCCCTACACGAGTTGGGTGGAGATGGCGGCCAACCTGAAGAACCCGCTCTCGGTGGTGAACTTCATCGCCGCTTACGGCACCCACGCCACCATTGCCGCCGCGACGACGCTCGACGCCAAGCGCGACGCAGCCATGGCGCTGGTCTTCGGCGGCCAGGGTGCGCCGGCGGACCGCCTCGACTACCTCAATTCACGCGGGAGCTGGGCCGGACGGGAGACAGGCTTCAACGCCGTCGATCTCTGGATCGGCGGCTTGGCCGAGAAGCAAATGCCCTTCGGCGGCATGCTGGGCTCGACCTTCAACGCGATCTTCGAAGCCCAGATGGAGAATCTGCAGGACGCCGACCGATTCTATTATCTCACCCGCGTCCAGGGGCAGAACTTCCTCAACGAGCTGGAGCAGAACTCCTTCTCGAAGATCATGCTCGCCAATTCGAGCCTGTCGCTGCCGGGGCCTGACGGCATCCGCGGCACGGCGGACGACATCGTGCCGCGCCATATCGGCGTCGATGCCTTCGCCGATTACGACTTCGAGCTGGAGGTGAACGCCGCCAACCAGCTCGACCAGAACGGCGCCGCGCCCGGTCGCGATCCGACCGGAAACGATCCGGTGCTGGAGGCGATGGGCCTCGGCAAGGTCGTGCGCGACGACCCCGGCACCGCCGCCGACGAGGGCGCGAGCGGCTTCCACGCCTCGATCAACGCCCTGGTCCGGCGCTACGGTGCGGACGGCACCCCGACCGGCGCGCTCGTGGACGGCAGCGAGGACGGCGTCGGCGCTGCCGGCAGCCCCGTGACCTGGGCCGACCTCAAGGCGAACGCGGCGAGTCTTGGCATCGCCCTCACCCAAGCCGACATGCTGGACGCGCCGATGCTGCGGATCGGCGCCGATGGGCGCCTCGCCTTCGCGCCCGGCTCGTCCGTTCCCCAGGCGGTGGCCGTGGCCAACGGCAGCTTCGAGGGCTTGGCGCTGGTCGCCGGCCAAGAGGGCGTGATCCTCGACGGCAACGGCAACTACACCACCACGAGCCCGGCTGGCTGGACCATCGCCGGGGGCGTGGGCGGCCTCTACGCGCCGTCCGACGCGGTCATCGACCCGGCCGGCCGCGACGGCGCCAACGTCGTGTGGCTGCGCGGCGGCGCCACGCTCTCACAGGAGGGCGGGACCACCCTTCAGGCCGGCGTCGGCTACACCTACAGCTTCAAGGTCGGGGACCGCACCGACTTCACCTGGCCGGGCGCCGAGGCGCGCTTGGTCGCGGTCGGCGGGGCGAACCCGGTGACCCTCGGTACGCTCACCCTGACGGAGCCGGCCGACGGGCAGTGGGGCACGTTCACCCTCGCAACGGGAGTGGTCCCGACGGCGCTCGCGGGGCTTCAGCTCCGCCTGGAGATCCGCAATACCGGCGTCGGCGACGCCCAGATCCTCGTGGATGACGTCGAACTCGTGCGGACCGCGCCGGCCTACCGGTCGGATCTGACTCCGGCGCAGACGCCCGGCTACGACCCGGCCGCCGATCCGTTTCTGCGCGACGCCGCCGGCAACGTCCTGCGCACCGGGCAGAGCATTGCCAACCCCGCCGCCGACCTCGACGCGACCGTGATCGATCCGGCCGCGCTCAACCAGCCCTTCGCGACAGGACATTATCTCCGCTTCACCGGCGGTGAGCACGTTCTGGTGGGCGGCACCGACGGCAACGACA
>JAGTAM010000443.1 GCA_023422485.1 Pseudomonadota bacterium
CGCATTCATGCTGCGCCGCTCGGCCTCGACCAGCAGCGAGAGCGGCGGTCCGGTCATCGCCCCGAAGGCGTTCAGCGCCCCCTGCATCGCGGTCTTGCGCCGGTCGGGATCGCTCTCCCGCCGCACCAGGGTGACCTGCCGGTCGAGCATGGCGCGGGCCGCGCGCACATTGGCGAGCGGGCGGGTCCGGGCGACGTACTGGATCCGATCCTCGAGGTTGGTGCTGGTCGCCATGCCGTTGCCGAGGGCGTCGTCGACACGGTTGAGCGCCTCATCGACCCGGTCGCGGGTCACCGACAGGGCCTCGGGCGGCGCGTCCGGGTTGCCGATGCTCTCGATGGCGGCGAAGCCGTACTGCGCCAGCCGCCCGGAGAGTTCGGCGAGAAGCTCCAGCCGGTGCTGCGCGGCGAGCGTGCGATCGATGACGTTCTCGGTCAGCCGGATCGACCACAGCACGCCGCCTGCCGCCAGCAGGGCGATCAGCGCCATGCCGCCGAGCAGCAGGGCGAACCGGACTTTCAGCGAACGCATGGTCTCCCTCTCCGCGGCGGCGGGCGGACCATGTCACCGCCGGGGCAGGGTCTCAAGCCGGCTCGCATTGCCGGCTTGTCCCGCTCGTTACAGGTCGTTCGGCAGGCTGCCCTTGGGCGCGCAGCGCCAGCTCTTCACGTGGTAGTCGGGATGCTCCTCCTGCCACGCCGCCAGGGTGCTCTGCGAGTTGCGCAGGCAGATGAACGTATTCGGGCTGTCGTAGGAGAGGTTGATCCGCTCCTCGTGGCACTTCGCCGGCTGGGCGATCAGGCAGACGGACAGGAGCAGGAACATGCGCGGCCTCGGGCAGGAGGAGGGCGCGGGCGGCACGACTGATCGGTGTCCCACACCTTCGATCCGAGGCAAGGTGGGAGAAACCGGCAAGCCGGCAAGTCATTTTTCTGCGACTTGCCGGCGGCTTTCGGAAAAATCGTGCCGGATCAGGCCGCCACGAACAGCTCGCCCTTGCCGAGCGTCGCGAGATCGCCCGAGTAGCGCCGCAGCGTCCCGCCGAGGAGACCGGCCTGGGCGGCGCCGAGGCGCTTGAGGCTCTGGGCCAGCAGACGGACGAAGACGAGATCCGGCGTGCCGGTCTCGACGAAGGTCGGCAGCAGCGCGCCGTGGCTGCCGGCGATCAGCGTGCCGCGGCGCATGCCGTAGCCCGGATGGTCGCCGAGTGCGCCGGAGACGACGATGGTGCCGGCGATCATGCGCGAACCGGCGAAGGCCCCAGCCGATCCGGCCAAAATCAGGCCCCGGCGCATGCGGTCGCCGAGATGGTCGCCGGCCGCGCCCTTGATGACGAGGGTCGCGCCGTCCAGTCCGGCCTTGGCGGCGTAGACTGCGCCGCCGGCGTGATCCCCGGCATCGCCTTCGATCGTGATCGTGCCGCCGGTGGCACCCGTGCCGGCATAGGGGCCGGCCGAGCCCGTGACGGTCAGCGAACCGGCCGCCATGCCCTCGCCGAGGCGCTGGCCGACATCGCCCTCGACGCGGATCGAGCCTTGCGACAGCGCGGCACCCACCCGGTCGAGCCGGGTCGAGCCGCCCTCGATCACGAGGCTGTCGGAGCCGTCGAGAGAGATCTCGAACGCCTCGCCGAGGGTCAGGCCGCGGCGGCTGGTGCCGATGGCGAGTCCGCCCGCCTCGACTTCGGAGAGGCCGCTCAGGGCAAGCGGGGTGATGTTGAGAAGGTCGACCCGCTCCGGCAGATCACCGCGCAGTCTCAGCGTGCTCATCGTTGAGTCCTCATGCGGCGGGTTTCTCCAGCAGGTCGCGGAGGTGGTAGTGGTGCCGGCCGAGATTGCCGCCGTAATTGCCGGCGGTGACCGCGACCAGACCGTGCTTGGCGCCGACCTCGGTCGCGGCGTGGAGCGCCGCGCGCATCGACTCCGCGACGCCTTGCGAGGTCAGGGCGTCGATGACGATCTCCAGTACGACGCCGCATTCGGGCGGCAGCGCCGAGCCGGCACGACCCTTCAGGGTCGGGCAGTAGGCGTCATTGGTCGAGGCCATCATGCCCTTGGTGCGTCCGCCGACCTTCGAGCCCGAGCGGACGATGCCGCCGGGGAAGGGCAGGATCGCGCCGGGGACCGCCTTGGCGGCCTCGACGGCGATCTCGGCCACTTTCAGTGTCTCGGAATGGACCCGACCGAGGAACAGCAGGTTGCCGCCGCCGACCGCGCCGTCCACCGCGCGGGTCGAATCCTCGCACAGGAACTCGCCGTCCATGACGGGGATGCGCCAGTAGCGGCGCATCTTACCCTGCGCGTCGGGCAGCCGCTTGGCGACGGCGAAACCGTCGCCGAAATAGCGGATCGCCCCGCCGAGCTTGATCTTGTGCGGCCCCTCGACGCCGGCAAAGCACGCGGTGCCGGGGCAGGTGAGGATGCACTGGCCGACGCGCTTGAGGAGCTGCTCCTTCAGCCCGTTCGGCTCGAAGCCGAACAGCAGGATGCGCACGCCGGGCCGCCCGTCCGGCGTCTCGTCGGGCGAGAGCTCGGCGTCGATGCCGGCTTCTGCGCCGCAGCCGATCACCGAGGTGGCGAAGCCCGTCATCACGGTGGCCGCGATCATCGCCCATTTCGGCGTGTCGTTGGTCACGATGATCGCGGTGCCCGCGACGTCGAAGGCCTCGGCGAAGGTGTCCTCGACCTTGATGCCGTTGAGGATGAGGTCGCTCATCGATTTCGTCCCATCACCCTCGCCCATCACGCCCGGCACGCCACGTCTTCGAACGTCCCGGTGTTCTCCGGGAACGCGGCGTCCGGCACCGCGAAGGTGTCGAGCCCGGCGCCGAAGCGGTCCTGCAGGTAGCTCTCGGCGCGCTTCTCCATGCCGGCATCGGCCTCGACGTCGAGCGAGAGCGTTTTTCCGGAGAACCAAGCCACGACCTCGCCGTCCTCGACGATGGGCCGGCCGTCCTTCAGCACCAGCTTGGCGCGGGAGAACATCGCCGTGCGGTCCCGGTCGTCGCGGTAGATCGCGACGTCGGCCTTGGCGCCCTCACGCAGGTGGCCGCGATCGGTCAGGCCGAGCAGCTTGGCCGGGCCCGAACGGGTGAGCTGGGCGATCTCGCTGAACGTGTACTCGCGCTCGATCTTCGGCAGGCCGGAGCGCTCGCCGACCACCGCCGGCAGCGTCGCGATCTCCTTCGCGCGCTCCTCGGCATCCATCAGCAGGTGGATGATGCGCGGATACTCGGTGAAGACGCCGCCATTCGGGTGATCGGTCGTCAGGATGGTGCGCTCCGGGTTCGAGGAGAGCAGCATCAGCTCCAGGCCGATCGCCCATTGCAGCGACGAGACCGGACCGCGCGGCCGGTAGAGGAAGGGCACCACGCCGCCGCCCTCGGCATCGCCCGCCGAGAGCGCCCACTTCTTCGGCTTGGCGCCCTTCCGGCCGCCGAACTGGCGCAGGATGTCGAGCGAGATCGTCACCGTCTGGCCTAACACCACCTGACCCAGGTCGTAGGTCGCGTTGGGGTGCTCCTCCATCGCCGCGTTGATGCGCTCGGCCGCCGAGCGGAAGCCGCCCGTCATAGGGTTCTCGGGATCGACCACGCCATAGGCGTAGAACTGGGCGTGGGCGAAGTGGATGCGCCGGCCTTCCGCCGCCTCCAGCGTGGCGACGAGCGAGTCGTCACCGCCGGGCAGCCCGAGATTGTTGCAGTGGACGTGCAACGGGTGCGGCACGCCGATCTCTTCCACCGCGTCGAGGAGCGCCGACATGATCTTGCGGGTCGAGAGGCCGTAGCAGGGGATCTCGTCGTCGAGGCTGAGCTTCAAGACGCCGTCCTTGAAGGCCGAGGCGCCGCCCGCGTTGATGCACTTGACGCCCAGCCCCCGCGAATGGGCCAGCGTCTGCTGCACGAGGTCGCGAACCGCGTTCTTGCCCTCGCCGTCGCGCAGGATCTGGAGCAGGTGGTCGTCGTTGCCGAGCACGGCGAGCCCGCCGCGGTCGAGCAGCGGAATGTCGGCGAGTTCGAGATGGGTCGCGAGCGCACTCGAGGGCGGCAGGGCCGGCTCGACGGCGGTCGTGTAGCCCATTCGCGCGTAGTTGGCGCCGATCCAGCTTCCCGAGCCGCCGGCATGCGCGAAGGGATGGCCGTTGGGCGCGGATTCGCTGACGTAGAGGTCGGGCAGCAGCAGGCGGCTCATCACCACGTTGCCGCCGGCGATGTGCGAGTGGACCTCGACGCCGCCGGCCATCACCACGCAGCCGGTGGCGTCGATGGTCTGGTCAGGCGCGCGCTCGGAGGGGGCGATGACGCGGCCGTCCTCGATCCAGACGTCGCCGACGGCGTCGCGTCCGGCCGTCGGATCGACCACCCGTCCGCCGTGGATACGGGTCAGCATGAGACACCCTTCTCGATGAGGCGGTCGCGGATGCGGGCGAGCACGTCGGCGGCCGTTTGTGCTTCGGCGGCGGTCTTGGGCTCGGCATAGGCGATGACGCCGCGCCGCTCGTGCCAGAGCGCGCCGCCGACGCTCTGGCCGGGCACGCCCACGGTGATGACGATGTCGGCGGTCTCGCCCGCGGCTTCGGGCGAGCCCTCGCCGACGATGGCCACGGTGGGTAGGCTGCCGAGCCAGGCCGGGCGCGGCGCCGGCAGCGAGGCGAGCCACAGGGCGGCATCGGCCTCGCCCGAAGCGATCTGGCGAGTGCTGTCGAAGCGCCAGGGATCGTGCTCGGGCTGATGCCGGCCGAAGCCGGTGCGGGGCGCTTGACCGGTGGTCCAGGCGGAGAGCTGCACCGCGGCGCGGCCCTGGAACGGGTCGGCCAGCGCCAGCGCGAAAAAGCGGGTGGATTCGTTGAGGTCGCGGATCAGGCCCTGGAGCATCTCCACGCCGAGTTCACCGACCTCTTCCGCGTCGTAGATCACGACGCCGTACTGCGCCGCGAACAGGCGCCGGGCGAGGTCGGCATAGGCCGCTTCACCGGCCAGATGCCCCCTGGCGAAGGCGCGCAGGTGCCCGAGCGACACGGCGAGTCCGCCGGCATCGGCGGCGTAGGCGACGTGGCGGGTCGCGCCGTTCTGTGG
>JAGTAM010000490.1 GCA_023422485.1 Pseudomonadota bacterium
GGGTGTGACGCCGCCCGAGCAGTTGTTGATCATGCCGAGCACGCGCCGGCCGCTCGGATCGGCCTCGGTGACGAGGCGGGGATCGCCGGCCGCCGGGCCGGTGAGATCCATCGGCGTCTGCGCCGTGCTGCGCCGCGTGTAGGGCGCGCCGACGACCGGGCGCCATCCATCCGCCTCGCGGACGATCTCGACCACCGAACCGCCATGGGCAGCCATCTCGACCGCGACCTGATCGGGGTTCAAGGCCGCGACCACGCCCTTGCGGTCGGCCGCATCAAGGCCGGGAAACATCAGCTCGGCATTGGTGTATTCGTGGTTGACCACGAGCAGGCCGCGGCGGCCCCCGGTATCGAGCGGGATGAAGCCGACGAAGTCGTTGTTGTAGCCGAACTGGCGCTCTTGGGCCGCGCCACTCTGCTTCTTCGGGTCGAAGGCGGGGGCATCGGCAAACAGCGGGTCGCCCCATCGCAGCAGGGGCTTCGCCTCGTAGCCCTCGGCCACGTGCAGGTGCTCGTCGACGCCGGCCGCGAGTTCCGGGAAGTCGAACGCAGCGTTGTCCGCGGGGGCGGCGGCGGCCTGCGGCGCGACTCCGGCGGCGAGCGCGGCGGCGAGCGAGCCGCGCATCAGGTCGCGCCGGGAGAAGCGGTGCGCGATCACCGCGTCGAGGGTCGGGGCGTCGGGCAGGTCGGACATCGTTGCGCGTCTCATTTGAGCGCTTTCCGACGAAGGGGATGCCGGTTCGTCGAAAGAAAGCGCGCCGAAACAAAGACCTGGAGCCGCCGGCCTGATGCCATCAGGGCGGGCACGGCTCTAGTCACGAGAGGCGGCGCCACTATCCCCCAGAGATGTCGCTTCGATGACGCCACAGCCCTCGGATGCGCGATGCTCTACCGAAGCGGCGCGGACAAGAGGGCGATGAGATCCCAGGTCTCGCCCTTCAGCGAGCGGACATTGGCGATCTTCCACGCGCCGGCCTCGCGCACGAGGCTGTAGCGCAGCTCCTGCGGACCGCCGTTGCGGAAGCTCGCCCGCACCTCGGCCCGGTCGCCGTCGTTCGAGAGCGGCGCGAGCGCCAGCGACTTTGCGAAGTCCGGCTCGGTATCCTGCCCGTTGACGTTAAAGGCGAAGCCGAGCCGCCCGACCTCGCCCTGGGCCTCGCGCTGGTCGCGCTCGTAGAGGGTCCGCAGACGCTTGGCGTAGAAGCGCACCGCATTGATGTCGTCGGCGGCGTAGAAGGCCCGTACCGTCTCCACCGGGTCGGTCGCGGATTGCGCGAGCGCCGGCCCGGCGAGGAGCCCGAAGGCGAGGGTGAGGACGGCGCGGCGATGCATCGCTCAGGCCGCGGCGGCCTGGTTGCCGGAATGGCCGCCGGCCTCGGTCTGGAGCCACGCGGCGCCGCAGGCCTTGGCCAGCTCACGCACCCGCAGGATGTAGCTCTGGCGCTCGGTGACCGAGATCACGCCGCGGGCATCGAGAAGATTGAAGACGTGGCTCGCCTTGATGCACTGATCGTAGGCCGGCTGGACGATGCGGTGGCGCGCGCCCTCGCTCTCGGGAGCGCCGGCTTCGAGGTAGAGGCGGCAGGCCTTCTCCGCGTCGGCGAAGTGGCGAAACAGCATCGCCGTATCCGCAGCCTCGAAGTTGTGGCGCGAATATTCCTGCTCGGCCTGGAGGAAGACGTCGCCGTAGGTGACCTTGTCCTCGCCCTCGCCGCCGTTGAAGTTGAGGTCGTAGACGTTCTCGACGCCCTGCACGTACATGGCGAGGCGTTCCAAGCCGTAGGTCAGCTCACCGGCCACCGGCGCGCACTCGAAGCCCGCGACCTGCTGGAAGTAGGTGAACTGGCTCACCTCCATGCCGTCGCACCAGCATTCCCAACCGAGACCCCAGGCGCCGAGCGTCGGGCTCTCCCAATCGTCCTCGACGAAGCGGATGTCGTGAAGCTTGAGATCGACGCCGATCGCCTCCAGCGAGGCGAGGTAGAGCTCCTGAAGGTTCGGCGGGTTCGGCTTCAGGATCACCTGGAACTGGTAGTAGTGCTGCAGCCGGTTCGGGTTCTCGCCGTAGCGCCCGTCCTTGGGACGCCGCGAGGGCTGCACGTAGGCCGCCTTCCAGGGCCGCGGACCGAGCGCCCGCAGCGTCGTCGCCGGATGGAAGGTGCCGGCACCGACCTCCATGTCGTAAGGCTGGAGGATCACGCAGCCCCTGGCTGCCCAGAAGCGCTGCAGGGTGAGGATCAGGCCCTGGAACGAGCGTGTGGGCGAGAGGTCGGCGTCGCTCGACATGGCAGATCCGGCAGAAGGGAAGCTGCCGGACCGTTTAAGAGCGGGGGGCGGGGTGTCAAGCGAACCCCTCCCCGACGTCTTCAGGTCCGGGGGGTGGACCGTGTGAAGTTCCGCTTGGCCGTCCGTTCCTTCGGCACGGCCTCGATCGCCGGCTTGGCCGCCAGGAGGCGCTTCACGCGCTCGTTGAAGTCGGACGAGGTGACGGGGCGTGCGCCCCCTTTTTCTGAAGCAAGAGCCATCGTGGCCTCCGCATGTACGCCCAAAGCACGGGATTGCGCGGAGGGTAAACAGGATATGGGGCGCCGGCCGGAATTTGCGAGGCGGAGGTCGCGCCGCAGGGCGGCCCCGCTCCCGTGCGTGCCGGCACATCTTTTTCAGTGCCGCCGGCTCAGAGCGGGAACGGCAAAGGTTGCTGCCAAGTTAACAGGCCAAAGGAACAGCTCCGCTCCACTCCGACGGTCGAGCGGCTACCATTTTCGGATAGATCATGCGCAAGGGATTGACTGTTTTCGCCGCTCTCGTCGCGGCCTCACTCGCAACCACGTCGCTGGTGATGGGCGCGTCGAACGCGCGCGCGACCCCCGATAGTACGATGGCGGTCGAGAAG
>JAGTAM010000522.1 GCA_023422485.1 Pseudomonadota bacterium
GAGGAGGCGCAGGCGGCCGCCGACCGGTTCATGGACCTGGAGCCGAGCTACCGGGTCGCCCGCGCGATGCGGCTCTACCGGCCCTCCCCGGGAAAGGACCGGTTCGTCGAGGGGATGCGCCGGGCCGGCGTGCCGTTTGACTAGCCAGGCTTGATTTTTCCCCCGCCTTCGCTCTCAAAGAAGCGCATGAGCGATACCGTGGTCTCCCTCGCCGCCTCTCAGGCGCCCGCCGCCATCCGGCACGATATCCGGCACGACTGGACCCTGGCCGAGATCCAGGCGATCCACGACATGCCCCTGCTCGATCTCGTCCATCGGGCGGGCGTTGTGCATCGGGCGCATAACGATCCCGCCGACATCCAGCGGGCGGCGCTCCTGTCGATCAAGACCGGCGGCTGCCCCGAGGATTGCGCCTATTGCCCGCAATCGGCGCATCACAAGGGCGCGAACCTCCCTCGCGAGCGGCTGATGCCGGTCGAGGCCGTGCTGAAGGAGGCGGCTGCCGCCAAGGCCAACGGCGCGCACCGGTTCTGCATGGGTGCGGCGTGGCGCAAGCCCAAGGACGGGCCGGACTTCGACGCGGTGCTGGAGATGGTGCGCGGCGTGCGCGGCCTCGGCATGGAGGCCTGCGTCACCCTCGGCATGCTGACCCAGAGCCAGGCGCAGCGCCTCGCGGAAGCGGGCCTCACCTCCAACAACCACAACCACCACACCGGCCCGGACTTCTACGGCGACATCATCTCGACCCGCACCTACGACGACCGGCTCCAGACCCTGGAGCATGTGCGGCAGGCCGGCATCGGCGTCTGCTGCGGTGGCATCGTCGGCATGGGCGAGCGGGTGCGCGACCGGGCCGAGATGCTCCTGGTGCTCGCCAACCACGCCCCACACCCGGAGAGCGTGCCGATCAACGCGCTGGTGGCCGTCGAGGGCACCCCGCTGGAGGACCGCCCGCCGATCGATCCGCTCGATCTCGTGCGGATGTGCGCCACCGCCCGCATCGTCATGCCGAAAGCCCGCGTGCGCCTCAGCGCCGGCCGCAAGAGCCTGACCCGCGAGGCGCAGATCCTGTGCTTCCTGGCCGGCGCCAACTCGATCTTCTACGGCGAGCGCCTGCTCACCACCGCCAACAACGAGGCCGACGCCGACGCCGAGTTGCTGCGCGACATCGGCGTGCCGGTGCCCGAGGTGACGCTGGCCGCCGCGGAGTAGGCCGGAGGGGCGGCCAGCCCCTCTACCTTGACTTCACCCGCCTCCCGTGAATGGTGCCGGCTCACTCAAAAGAGCCCGCCATGCACCGTTACCGTACCCATACCTGTGGGGCGCTTCGCCCGTCCGATGTCGGGCAGACCGTCCGCCTGTCCGGCTGGTGCCACCGCATCCGCGACCACGGTGGCGTGCTCTTCATCGACCTGCGCGACCATTACGGCCTGACGCAGTGCGTGATCGATTCCGACTCGCCCGCCTTCAAGACCGCCGAGACCGCGCGCTCCGAGTGGGTGATCCGCATCGACGGCCGGGTGCGCACGCGGCCCGCGGGCACCGAGAACGCCGAGCTGCCGACCGGCGCGGTCGAGGTCTATATCGACGACCTCGAAGTGCTGGGCCCTGCGGGCGAGCTGCCGCTACCTGTCTTCGGCGACCAGGAATACCCGGAGGAGACCCGGCTCAAGTACCGCTTCCTCGATCTGCGCCGGGAGAAGCTGCACGCCAACATCATGAAGCGCGGCGCGATCATCGACTCGCTCCGCCGCCGCATGCGCGAGGGCGGGTTCTTCGAGTTCCAGACGCCGATCCTGACCGCCTCCTCGCCGGAGGGCGCGCGCGACTACCTCGTGCCGTCCCGCGTGCACCCCGGAAAGTTCTACGCGCTGCCGCAGGCCCCGCAGCAGTTCAAGCAGCTCACGATGATCGCGGGCTTCGACCGTTACTTCCAGATCGCCCCCTGTTTTCGCGATGAGGATGCGCGGGCGGATCGCTCCCCGGGCGAGTTCTACCAGCTCGACATCGAGATGAGCATCGTCACGCAGGAAGACGTGTTCCAGGCGGTGGAGCCGGTGCTGCGCGGCGTGTTCGAGGAATTCGCCGGCGGCAAGCGCGTGACGAAGGAATTCCCGCGCATCACCTATGCCGACGCGATGCTGAGATACGGCGTCGACAAGCCGGACCTGCGCAACCCGCTGATCATCGCTGACGTCACCGACGAATTCGCCGACGACGCCGTCGAGTTCAAGGCGTTCAAGGGCGTCATCAAGTCGGGCGGCGTGGTGCGTGCCATCCCCGCGACGGGCGCCGCCGGCCAGCCGCGCTCGTTCTTCGACAAGCTCAACGACTGGGCCCGCTCGGAAGGCGCGCCGGGGCTGGGCTACATCGTGTTCGAGGAAGAGGGCGGGGCGCTCACCGGCAAGGGGCCGATCGCCAAGTTCATCCCCGCCGCGATCCAGGCGCGGATTGCCGAGAAGGCCGGCGCGAAAGCGGGCGACGCGGTGTTCTTCGCCGCGGGCACCGAGGCGAAGGCGGCGGCGCTCGCGGGCAAGGCCCGCATCCGCATCGGCGACGAGCTGAAGCTCTCGGATACGGACCAGTTCGCCTTCTGCTGGGTCGTCGATTTCCCGATGTACGAGTGGAACGAAGAAGACAAGAAAATCGACTTCTCCCACAACCCGTTCTCGATGCCGAACTTCGACCGGGACGCGTTCCTCGCGCTGGGGGAGGCGGACGCCGAAAAGATCCTCGGGATCAAGGCGTTCCAGTACGACATCGTCTGCAACGGCATCGAGCTGTCGTCCGGCGCGATCCGGAACCACCGCCCCGACGTGATGGAGAAGGCGTTCAGTATCGCGGGCTATGGCCGGGACGTGCTGGAGGAGAAGTTCGGCGGCATGCTGAATGCGCTCCGCCTCGGCGCCCCGCCGCACGGCGGCATCGCGCCGGGTGTGGACCGCATCGTCATGCTGCTGTGCGAGGAGCCGAACATCCGCGAGGTCGTGCTGTTCCCGATGAACCAGCGCGCCGAGGATCTGATGATGGGCGCGCCCGCCGAGGCGACGGCCAAGCAGCTGCGCGAGCTGCACATCCGGCTCAACCTGCCCGAGAAGAAGGGGTGAGGCAGCCGACCAACCCTCCCCCTTCTGCGGGGGAGGGGAGAGGGATAGAGGCTCTCACCGCCATCGTCGTCGCCCACGACAGCGCGGATGCCCTGCCCGCCTGCCTCACGGCGCTCGCACGCGAAGGCATCTCGGCGATCGTCGTCGACAACGCCAGCCGCGACGGCTCGGTAGCCGTGGCGCAGGCTCACGGCGCGCGGGTGATCGCCCATCCCCGCAACGAGGGTTACGGGCGGGCCAACAACATCGGCGTGCGGGCCGCCGCGGGGGCGCGCCACGTCCTCATTCTCAACCCCGACCTCGTGCTGCAGCCGGGCGCCGCCGCCGCGCTGCTGACTGCGGCGCAGGCATGGCCCGAGGCCGGGCTCCTGGCGCCGCGCATCCACGAGCCGGACGGGCGCTTCTTCTACCAGCCGCGCTCGCTGCTCGCGCCCTACCTCACCAACCCGAAGGGTCGGCTGGCGCTCCCCGAGGGCGATGCCTGTGCCCCGTTCCTGTCCGGCGCCTGCCTGATGATCGAGCGCGCCCTCTTCCTCGAAATCGGCGGCTTCGACGAGAACATCTTCCTGTTCTACGAGGATGACGACCTCTGCCGCCGGGTGGCCGATGCCGGCCGCGCCCTGATCCATGTCCACGGCGCGGTGGCGCTGCACGGGCGCGGACGCTCCTCGGCCCCGGCGCCGGGCCGGGTGTTCCGCACCCGTTGGCACCAAGCGTGGTCGCGGGCCTATGTCTCGAAAAAATACGGCCTGCCCGATCCGAGCCCCGGCCTCTTCGCCATCAACGCACCGAAGGCGGCTTTGTCCGCCCTCGCCTTCCGGCGCTCGGGGCTCGAGCGCTACGGCGGCTCGGCGGCCGGCGCGCTCGCCGCCCTGCGCGGACAGAGCGCGTTGGCCCGCGAGGGATTGTCACCGTGATCCGCCCGTTCTCCGGCCCGACCGTCGCCGAGGCGCTGGCGCGCCCGCATAACGGCTTCTCCGCGTTGCGGCTGGCGCTCGCCCTGATGGTGGTGGTCTCCCACGCCTTCAGCGTCGTCTCCGGCCAAGGGGCCGACGAGCCGCTGGCCCGGTCCACCGGCTTCTCGCTCGGCGAGCACGCGGTGAACGGCTTCTTCGCCGTCTCCGGCTTCCTCGTCACCATGAGCTACGACCGGCGCGGCTGGCGCGACTACGTCATCGCCCGCTCCTTACGCATCCTGCCGGGACTGGTGGCCGCGACCCTGGCGGTCTCGCTGCTGCTCGGCGGCGCCCTCACCCGGCTGCCGCTCGCCGAGTACCTCGCCTCACCCGAGTTGTGGCGCTTCGTGCGCGGTACGCTCCTGTCCTTCAAGAGCAATGCCAGCCTGCCGGGCGTTTTCGAGGCGAACCCGCTGCGCAGCCCGCTCGGCACGGTCTGGACCCTCAAATACGAGACGATCTGCTATGTCGGCGTCCTCGTCATCGGGCTGTGCGGGCTGCTGCGGCGGCGCTGGGCCGTGCCGGCGCTCACCGCCGCCCTGGCCCTGACCCTGGCGACGCTGGAAATCGTCCGGCCGGAGATGTCGAAGGGGACCGAGACCGCCCTGCGGCTCCCGCTGATCTTCGCCTTCGGCGCCTGCCTCTACCTGTGGCGCGATCAC
>JAGTAM010000003.1 GCA_023422485.1 Pseudomonadota bacterium
GCCTATGGCGGCCTCGTGAAGCGGATGCCGCTCTACGCCGCCGCGATGATGGTGTTCACCATGGCCAATGTCGGCCTGCCGGGCACCTCGGGCTTCGTCGGCGAGTTCCTGGCGATGATGGGCGCCTTCAAGGCCAACCCGACGGTCGCGTTCTTCTCGGTCTTCGGCATCATCCTCTCGGCGGGCTACGCCCTCTGGCTCTACGCCCGCGTGATCTACGGGAAGCTCGACAAGCCCAATCTCCAGGGCATCCTCGATCTCGACACGCGCGAGAAGATCATCATCGCGCCGCTCGTCGCGCTGACCATCTGGTACGGCGTGCACCCGGCCCCCGTGCTCGACACCTTCGCGCCCTCCACCGAGGCGCTGGTGCAGAACATGCGCGGCGCGCTCGCCAACACGCAGACCGCCGAGGCCGCCGCCAAAGCGGCGAAGCTCGCGGCGGCCGAGAACATGGCTGGACCTGAGTCCCAAAAAACCGTCGAGGCCGCCGCGCGATGACCCCGATCCAGTCCGTCCTGCCGGCGATCACGCCGGTCCTGCCGGAGATCGTCCTGAGCGTCGGCGCTCTGCTGCTCGTCCTCTATGGGGCGTGGCGCGGCGAGCGCTCGTCCGAGGGCGTCAATGTCGGCGCGCTGATCCTCCTGATCTTCACCTTCTTCCTCGTCGTCTCGCAGACGGGCAACGTGACGACGCTGAATGGCGCCTTCATCGCCGACCCATTTGCGCGGGTGATGAAGTCGCTGATCCTGATCGGCTCGGCGGCGACGATCCTGCTCTCGCGCGACTACTTCCAGCGCGAGCGCATCGACCGGTTCGAGTACCCGATCCTGATCGTGCTCTGCACCATCGGCATGCTGGTGATGGCCTCGGCCAACGACCTGATCTCGCTCTATCTCGGGCTGGAGCTGCAATCGCTCGCGGCCTACGTCATCGCCGCCTTCCACCGCGACGACGTGAAGTCCACGGAAGCCGGCCTGAAGTACTTCGTCCTCGGCGCGCTCTCGTCGGGCATGCTGCTCTACGGCGCCTCGCTGGTCTACGGCTTCACCGGCACGGTCTCCTTCCCCGGCATCGTCACGGCGCTCAACGGCGCGACGAGCTTCGGCATCGTGCTGGGCATCGTGTTCGTGGCCGCTGGCGTCGCCTTCAAGCTGGCGGCGGTTCCGTTCCACATGTGGACCCCGGATGTCTACGAGGGCTCGCCGACGCCGGTCACCGCCTTCTTCGGCTCCGCGCCGAAGATCGCCGCCATGGCGATGACGGTGCGCGTCTTCATCGGCGCCTTCCCCGACGTCACCGCGGTCTGGCAGCAGATCATCGTCTTCGTCTCGATCGCCTCGATGGCGCTCGGATCGTTCGCCGCGATCGGCCAGCGCAACATCAAGCGCCTGATGGCCTATTCCTCGATCGGCAATGTCGGCTACGCCCTGATCGGGCTCGCCGCCGGCTCGGAGGAGGGCGTGCGCGGCGTGATCATCTACATGGTGATCTACCTCGCCATGACGCTCGGCGCCTTCGCGGTGCTGCTGTCCCTGCGCCGCAAGGACAAGATGTTCGAGACGATCGACGACCTCTCGGGCCTCTCGCGCACCCATCCGTGGCTGGCCTTCTGCCTCGCCGCGATGATGTTCTCGCTGGCCGGCATTCCGCCGCTCGCCGGGTTCTTCGCGAAGTTCTACGTCTTCGCCGCCGCCATCAAGGCGGGCCTCGTCACGCTCGCCGTCGTCGGCGTGGTGACCTCGGTCGTGGGGGCCTTCTACTACCTGCGCCTCGTCAAGGTGATGTACTTCGACGAGGCCAAGGCTCCCTACGAGCGGATCCCGCCGGGCTCGGCGATCGTGCTCGGCGTGTCGAGCGCCGTCGTGGTGCTGTTCTTCCTGATCCCGGCCCCGCTGGTCGCCGCGGCGGGTGACGCGGCAAAGGCACTGTTCTGAGGCGGATGCAGTTCCGCTTGAGTCAGGCGGCCCGGTCGGAGGGATACCGGCTTCACAGCCACGACCGGCTCGACTCGACCAACAGCGAGGCGATGCGGCTCGCCCATGGCGGCGAGGTGGGTCCGCTCTGGGTCACGACCCGGCGCCAGGAAGCCGGCCGCGGCCGACGCGGCAACGCGTGGACCTCACCGGAGGGCAACCTCGCCGCGAGCCTGTTGCTGCCGGTGGCGGGTGTCGCGCCGGAGACGGTGGCAACCTTGGGGTTCGTCGCCGGTTGCGCACTCGTAGACGCTCTGCGCGACGCCTGCCGTTCAGCCCCTTCTCTCGGCATGCGGGGAGAGGGTCGCTCCGACTCCATCGTCGCCGAAGCCCTCTCCCCGCGTGCGGAGAGAGGGGATGCGCTGGCGCCGCAGGCCATTGCCCCACCACAGGCCGCCATCCATCTGAAGTGGCCGAACGACGTCCTCGCCGACGGCCAAAAGCTCGCCGGCATCCTGCTGGAGGCCGAGACCCTGCCCGGCGGGAGACGTGCGGTGGTGGTCGGCATCGGTGTGAACATCGCGGCCACCCCTGAGGGTTTGCCCTATCCGGCAGCGGCCCTGTCCGCCTTTTCCGCGGCGGATGCGCCGATGCTGCTCGAATTCCTGTCGGAACGATTTGTCGAAGCCGTCCGGATCTGGAACAAGGGGCGCGGATTCTCGAATATCCGGCGGCGGTGGCTGGAGCGCGCGGCGGGGGTAGGTGCCCCCGTGTCGGTTCGCATGGCGGAGGCCACGCTGACGGGCATCTTTGAAACGATCGACGAGGGGGGGCGGCTCGTGATCCTCGCCCCGGATGGAACCCGACGAACCGTGACGGCGGGCGAGGTGCATTTCGGAAGTGCCGCGACGGCGGCCTGAGACTGGATAGACGGACAAGATGACGACACGGCAGGACGAACTCGTCTTCGTGCCGCTCGGCGGCGTGGGCGAGATCGGCATGAATGCGGGCCTCTACGGGATCGGACCCGAGCGGCAGCGCAAATGGATCTTGGTCGATTGCGGAATGGGCTTTGCCGGTGAGGAAGGGCTGCCGGGCGTCGACCTGATGTTCCCCGACCTCACCTTCATCGAGGAGCGCAAGAAGGACCTCCTCGGCATCTTCATCACCCACGCGCACGAGGACCATATCGGGGCGATCTCCGAATTGTGGCCGCGGCTCAAGGCGCCGGTCTACGCCACGCGCTTCGCCAAGCAGCTCTTGGAGACCCGCCGCCTCTCCGAGCCCGGCGCACCGAAGGTGGACCTGCGCGAGATCAAGCCGGGCCGGCGCGTCACCGTCGGCCCGTTCGAGCTCGAATTCGTGCCGGTGGCGCACTCGATCCCCGAATCGAATGCGGTGGCGATCCGCACCGAGCACGGCCTCGTGCTCCATAGCGGCGACTGGAAACTCGACGACACGCCGGTGGCCGGCGACACGACCTCGCCGGAAGCCTTCACCGCGCTCGGCGACGAGGGCATCCTGGCGCTCGTCTGCGATTCCACCAATGTCCTGCGCGAGGGCCGCTCGCCGAGCGAGTCCGAGGTCTCCGCGACCCTGCGCAAGCTGATCGAGAACGCGCCGCATCGCGTGGCGGTGACGACCTTCGCCTCCAACGTCGCCCGCATCCGTGCCGTGGCGGAAGCCGCCCAGGCCTGCGGCCGGCAGGTGATCGCCGTCGGTCGCGCCATGGACCGGGTGATCGATGTCGCCCGCGAATGCGGCTATCTCGACGGATTGCCGGACTTCCTCTCGGCGGATTCCTACTCGCACATCCCACGCGACAAGGTGGTCTGCCTGCTCACGGGCTCGCAGGGCGAGCCGCGGGCGGCGATGTCGCGGGTGTCGCGCCACGACCATCCGGCGATCTCGCTGACCGCGGGCGACCGGGTGATCTTCTCCTCCCGCGCCATCCCCGGCAACGAGCGCGATGTCGGCGCCATCATCAATGACCTGATCGAGGACGGCATCGAGGTCATCACCGACCGCACCGAACTCGTCCACGTCTCCGGCCATCCACGTCGCGAGGAGATGGTCGCGATGTATTCCTGGACCCGGCCCAAGGCGGTCGTGCCGGTCCACGGCGAGGCGCTGCATCTCGACGAGCATGCGCGTTTTGCCCGTTCGCAGGGCGTCGAGTCGGTGGTGAAGGCCCGCAACGGTGCGGTCGTCCGCCTCGCGCCGGGCAAGCCGGAGGTGGTCGAGCATGTTCGCGCCGGGCGCCTCTACAAGGATGGCAATGTCCTGATCGACTCCAAGGACCGGGCGATCCCCGAGCGGCGTAAGCTCTCGCAGACCGGCATCGTCTCGGTGGCGCTCGCCATCGACGAGCGCGGCGAGATGGCCGGCGATCCGGCCGTGGACATCATGGGCCTGCCCAATCGCGGCCGGAGCGGCGAGCCGCTGCTCGACACCGTGGTCGATACGGTCAACCGGACGATCAACGGCCTGTCGCGCGGCAAGATGAAGGACTCGGAGGCCGTGGAGATCGCCGTCGACCGCGCCGTGCGCTCCGCCGTCAACGAGGTCTGGGGCAAGAAGCCCGCCTGCCACGTGCAGGTGGTGGAGGTATGATAGACTAAAGATACGCCCCGTCATCGCGAGGCGAAGCCGAAGCAATCCAGCGATCCGCATCATCCGGAGGATGTCGCGCCGCTGGATTGTTTCGCTGCCGCTCGCAATGACGGGATCAGGGTAGGGAGGCAGAAAAATGATCGGACGGCTCAATCACGTCGCCATCGCGGTGAAGGATCTCGACGCGGCGACTGCGGTCTACCGCGACACGCTCGGCGCCAAGGTCACCGAGCCCCTGCCGCAGCCCGAGCACGGCGTGACGGTGGTGTTCGTGGAACTGCCCAACAGCAAGGTCGAGCTGATGTCGCCGCTCGGCGAGAACTCGAC
>JAGTAM010000057.1 GCA_023422485.1 Pseudomonadota bacterium
AGGCCGGGGTCGCCCCGGTGATGTCGTTCATCAGCTCGTCGAGCGTGTAGCCGACGGCCAGGCGGGCCGCGACCTTGGCGATGGGGAAGCCGGTGGCCTTGGACGCCAGCGCCGAGGAGCGCGACACGCGCGGGTTCATCTCGATCACGATCATCCGGCCCGTCTTCGGGTCGATCGCGAACTGCACGTTCGAGCCGCCGGTCTCGACGCCGATCTCGCGCAGCACGGCGAGCGAGGCGTCGCGCATCACCTGATATTCTTTGTCGGTGAGCGTGAGCGCCGGGGCGACGGTGATGGAATCGCCGGTGTGGACGCCCATCGGATCGACGTTCTCAATGGAACAGACGATGATGCAGTTGTCCGCCTTATCGCGGACGACCTCCATCTCGTACTCCTTCCAGCCGAGCACGCTCTCCTCGATCAGCACCTCGTTGGTGGGCGAGGCGTCGATGCCGCGCTCGACGATTTCGAGGAACTCTTCCCGGTTGTAGGCGATGCCGCCGCCGGTGCCGCCCATGGTGAAGGAGGGACGGATGATCGCCGGCAGGCCGACTTCGGCGAGCGCGATCAGCGCCTGACCGAGCGCGTGCTCGATGTAGCGGCGGCGCCGGTCGCCCTCGCCGCCGCTCCACTGCCGCTCGAACTCGGCGAGCGCCGCCTCGCGGGTCGCCGGATCCGACTGCGCGGCCTCGATGCGCGCCTTCTCGGCGAGGTAGCGGTCGCGGTCGGCCTTCTTGGCGGCGGAGGCGTTGGCGAGCGCCGATTTCGGCGTCTCCAGGCCGATCTTGGTCATCGCGTCGCGGAAGAGGTTGCGGTCTTCCGCCTTGTCGATGGCCTCGGCCGTGGCGCCGATCATCTGCACGCCGAACTTTTCCAGCACGCCCATGCGCTTCAAGGACAGCGCGCAGTTGAGCGCGGTCTGGCCGCCCATGGTCGGCAGCAGCGCGTCCGGCCGCTCCTTCTCGATGATCTTGGCGACGATCTCCGGCGTGATCGGCTCGACATAGGTGGCGTCGGCCATGTCCGGGTCGGTCATGATCGTCGCCGGGTTCGAATTCACCAGGACGATCCGGTAGCCCTCTTCCCGCAGGGCCTTGCAGGCCTGGGTGCCGGAATAATCGAATTCGCAGGCCTGCCCGATGATGATGGGGCCCGCACCGATGATGAGAATGGAGGAGATGTCGGTGCGTTTCGGCATTGAGCGCCTTGAATCGAGTTCGCGCGCGCTCGCCCTCGCGCACCGCCGTTTCGAAGGCGGCGCCAAGGGGGCGCAGGCGCTGGGATGATCGTCAAGCCCCGCGTTTACACGCAGCCGCGCGGGTTTGAAAGGGCCGCCCGGCCCATGCCGCGCAGGTCCGCCCTGGCGTCATATATCGAAGTATAATTATTCGATTTTGCGAGTAAATATCGATTTGATGGATCGATGTAGAGTCTATATTTCGCATGTGTCGGCGAATTCGTCGATGATAGTGAGAATTATTATGAGGAAACAGGCAATGATCTTCAGGGCTTTGGCGGCCGCCGCCGTTCTCGCCGTCATCGTGCCGGCAGCGGCCGGGGAGGTTTCGGTCAAGATGCTGAACAGCGGACCGGGTGGGATGATGGTATTCGATCCCGCCTTCGTGCGGCTGAAGGCCGGCGACAGCGTCAAGTTCGTGCCCACAGACAAGGGACACAACGTCGAGACCATCAAGGGCATGGCGCCGGAGGGCGCGGATTACGTAAAGTCGGCCGTGGGGCAGGAAGCCGTGGTCAAGTTCGACAAGGAAGGCGTCTACGGCTTCAAATGCTCGCCGCATTACATGATGGGCATGGTCGCCCTCGTCGTGGTCGGCGACAAGCGCGACAACCTCGAAGCAGCCAAGAGCGTGCAGCACAACAAGCTGACGCAGAAGCGCATGGAGCCGCTGCTCGCCCAGGTTCAGTAGACCGTCCGCCTCAATCGCCCGCCATCACGAGCGCCCAGAAGCGCTTGTAGCGCGTCGCCGGCGCATCGACGCGGGCAATGCCGACCCGGCGCAGCTGCGGCATCAGCATGTTGCGGTTGTGCTCGGGTGAGGTCTTCCAGCGGGCGAGCACCTGCTCGAAGGTCTCCGAGCCCGCGCTCAGGTTCTCCGAGGCGTAGCGCTTGCCGAACCCGGCGCTCGCCATACGGCTGTCGAAGCTGCCGGCGATCTCGTGGCTGAGCCGCCCCGCGCTCGCATTGGCCCTCGCCTGGAACGAGGCTGCGGTGATCAGGCTGCGATCGAGGGTGACCGGACCGAGGCCATGCTGCGCCCGGTAGCGGGAAATCGCGGCGGCGGCCGCCTGCTCGTCGAGGATCACGGACAATGTCGGCGTCCCTGCATCGAGCACAGGGGAGCCACCGCAGCCGGCAAGCGTGAGGATGATCAGCGTCGCGACGACAGAAAGGCGCAGGTTCGGCATCGAGGTGAACGGGATTGCCACGGGAAGCGCTCGCTTCCTCGGACGGTGCGGCGAAACCGCGGCGGCCTGCTGCCGGTGCCTGACGAGGCTGGCCCCTGTGACATCGCGGACACGCGCGAACGAGGCAAAACGGCACGCACCAACAAGCGTAGGTGCGAGGCAAGCCGTCGGGCGATGTTCTGGGAGGAGATGTTCCGGCTCGAAGCTGGGAACATGGCGCGGGCGACGGGGCTCGAACCCGCGACCTCCGGCGTGACAGGCCGGCACTCTAACCGACTGAGCTACGCCCGCGTTCTGCGTCGCCGGCCGGCTGGGCTCGTGTCGGCGACGAGGCGGGGTTTAGGTGGGGCGCTCTGGGCTGTCAAGCCGCAGAATCGCGGAATGCGACGGTTCGGCGACGGATGGTGGATGAGCCAGTTCGGAACGCCGCGTTAGAACCTGCCTGTCATCGAAGCCGTGTCAGAGAAACGGCTCTTGGGAATGCTGAGCCGTGCAAGGCGCTCTTGTGGCGACCCTGTCTGGTATGCCAAATGCCAAGCCAAGGATCAGGGATGAAACCCGGCGGAGCGGCAGGGATGAAACGGCAAGGCTCAAGCGTGGCAGGGCGTGCGCCGGTCCGTCCCGCCGTCCGGAGCATGGATACCCCCATCTGTCAGCCAAAGAGGTGATTGTGCGACGCGCAATGCCCTTGTTTCGCCGGGGGGGCTCGTCTAAGCCTCGCCCGCGCTCAGTCTGGCATTGGAGGAATTCCATCCGAGGGATTCCGCATGTCGGAAACCGTCGCGAGGGCCGTCGCTCATGATCCTCACGCGCAACCATATGAGAGGTGCGGCATGACCGGCCTGCTGGCAGACTACCTGCCGCTCATCATCTTCCTCGGCGTGTCGCTGTTCATCGCGGTGGCGCTGCTCATCGCGCCGTTCGTCGTGGCCTATTCGAGCCCCGATCCCGAGAAGCTTTCCGCCTACGAGTGTGGATTCAACGCGTTCGATGACGCGCGCATGAAATTCGACGTGCGCTTCTACCTCGTGGCGATCCTGTTCATCATCTTCGACCTTGAGGTCGCCTTCCTGTTTCCCTGGGCGATCACCTTCGGGGAACTCGGCTGGTTCGGCTTCTGGTCGATGATGGTCTTCCTCGGTGTCCTCACCGTCGGCTTCGTCTACGAGTGGCGCAAGGGCGCCCTCGAATGGGACTAGCGGCGCGGCTCTCCCTGCGTCGTTTCCCTTCCGCTCTCGCTCAGAGGCAGAGATGGCCCTGACTCCGACCTTCTCCCGCGCGCCCGATATCGCGCCGGCGCCCAAAGGGATCCTCGATCCCGCGACCGGCCGTCCGATCGGCGCGAACGATCCGACCTTCCTGTCGATCAACAGCGAGTTGGCCGATCGCGGCTTCCTCGTGACCAGCGCCGACGAACTCATCAACTGGGCCCGCACCGGCTCGCTGATGTGGATGACGTTCGGTCTCGCCTGCTGCGCGGTCGAGATGATGCAGATGTCGATGCCGCGCTACGACTGCGAGCGCTTCGGCTTCGCGCCCCGCGGCTCGCCGCGCCAGTCCGACGTGATGATCGTCGCCGGCACGCTGACCAACAAGATGGCTCCGGCTTTGCGCAAGGTCTACGACCAGATGCCGGAACCGCGCTACGTCATCTCCATGGGCTCCTGCGCCAATGGCGGCGGCTACTATCACTACTCCTACTCGGTGGTGCGCGGCTGCGACCGTGTGGTGCCGGTGGACATCTACGTGCCGGGCTGCCCGCCGAGCGCCGAGGCGCTGCTCTACGGCGTGCTGTTGCTGCAGCGGAAGATCCGCCGCATCGGCACGATCGAGCGGTGAGGGAGGGCACGATGGAGGCCATCACCACCAACGGCATCACGCTCCGCCGCACGGTCGCGGCGGCCCAGGGCGAGGATGCGCTCCGCGCCATGGGCGAGCGCATCGCCGGGGCGCTCGGCCCGGCGGTCACGGACTGGAGCATCGCCTTCGGCGAGCTGACGCTGATCGTTCAGGGCAGCGATATCGTCTACGCGCTGACCTATCTGCGCGACGATCCGAATTGCGCCTTCCGGTGCTTTATCGACATCTGCGGCGCCGACTACCCGCAGCGGGCGCGCCGCTTCGACGTCGTCTACCACCTGCTCAGCTTGCGCC
Source organism: Pseudomonadota bacterium (assembly GCA_023422485.1). Lineage (GTDB taxonomy): Bacteria > Pseudomonadota > Alphaproteobacteria > Rhizobiales > Beijerinckiaceae > Methylobacterium. The sequence continues at coordinate 4,582 of JAGTAM010000057.1, forward strand.
ATAACATGCGGGTGCGCGTGAAGGTGCAGACCGACGCCGCGACGCCGGTGCCCTCGGCTATTCCGGTGTTCCCGGCGGCCAACTGGTTCGAACGCGAGACCTACGACCTCTACGGCATCCTGTTCTCGGGCCATCCCGATCTGCGCCGGCTGCTGACCGATTACGGCTTCGAGGGCCACCCGCTTCGCAAGGACTTCCCGCTCACCGGCTTCGTCGAGGTCCGCTACGACCAGGACGAGGCCCGGGTCGTCTACGAGCCGGTCAAGCTCACCCAGGAATTCCGCAACTTCGACTTCCTGTCGCCGTGGGAGGGCACGGACTACGTGCTGCCTGGCGACGAGAAGAAGTCGAGCTGAGGGCTGCGGTCATGTCTGAGCACAACATCCGCAACTTCTCGATCAATTTCGGGCCGCAGCACCCGGCGGCGCACGGCGTGCTGCGCCTGGTGCTGGAGCTCGACGGCGAGGTGGTCGAGCGGGTCGATCCGCATATCGGGCTGCTTCATCGCGGCACCGAGAAGCTGATCGAGCACAAGACCTACCTCCAGGCGACGCCCTATTTCGATCGGCTCGACTACGTGTCGCCGATGAATCAGGAGCACGCCTTCTGCCTCGCGATCGAGCGGCTCGCCGGCATCGAGGTGCCGCGCCGGGCCCAGCTCATCCGCACCCTGTTCTGCGAGATCGGGCGGCTGCTCTCCCACCTCCTCAACGTCACCACGCAGGCGATGGACGTCGGTGCGCTGACGCCGCCCCTGTGGGGCTTCGAGGAGCGCGAGAAGCTGATGATCTTCTACGAGCGCGCGTCGGGCGCTCGTCTCCACGCCAACTACTTCCGCCCCGGTGGCGTCCACCAGGATCTGCCGCCCGCGCTGATCGACGACATCGAGGCGTTCTGCGACCCGTTCCTGCAGGTGGTCGACGACCTCGACAACCTCGTCATGGCCAACCGCATCTTCAAGCAGCGCAACGTCGACATCGGCATCGTCTCGGTGGACGAGGCCATGGCCTGGGGCTTCTCCGGCGTGATGGTGCGCGGCTCCGGCATCCCGTGGGACCTGCGCAAGTCGCAGCCCTACGAACTCTACGAAGAGATGGAGTTCGACATCCCCGTGGGGAAGAACGGCGACACCTATGATCGTCAGGTGATCCGCATGGAAGAGATGCGGGAATCCGTGAAGATCATGAAGCAATGCTGCGCCAAGCTGCGCGAGCCCGCCGGCCAGGGGCCGATCGCCTCGATCGACGGAAAGTTCGCGCCGCCGCCGCGCCGGGAGATGAAGCGCTCGATGGAGGCGCTCATCCACCACTTCAAGCTCTACACCGAGGGCTTCCACGTGCCCGAGGGCGAGGTCTACGCCGCGGTCGAAGCCCCCAAGGGTGAGTTCGGCGTCTATCTCGTCTCGGACGGCACCAACAAACCCTACCGCTGCAAGATCCGCGCTCCGGGCTTCGCCCATCTTCAGGCGATGGATTGGATGTGCCGCGGCCACCTGCTCGCCGACGTGTCCTGCGTGCTCGGCACGCTCGACATCGTGTTCGGCGAAGTGGACCGCTGAGGAGACGGGTCGAAACGCCATGGCGAACCGCAGGCTAGCCCCCGCCGCCGAGCAGCCCCAAGATTTCGCGTTCACTCCGGAGAACGCCGACTGGGCCCGCGGCCAAATCGAAAAGTATCCGGAAGGCCGGCAGGCTTCGGCCGTGATTCCGCTTCTGTAGAAGGCGCAGGAGCAGAATGGCGGCTGGCTGCCGCAAAAGGCGATCGAGGCGGTCGCCGATCAGCTCGGCAT
>JAGTAM010000099.1 GCA_023422485.1 Pseudomonadota bacterium
GTATTTCGAGACGAACAGGTAATCGCCGATCAGGAGCGTCGGGATCAGCGAGCCCGAGGGGATGTTGAACGGCTGGAACAGCAGTGTCCGCACCACCAGCGCGATCAGCAGCGCCTGCACGCCGACCTTCACGGTTTCCCGGATGCTGGCCCAGGTTCCGGGCTCGACCGCCCGGATCTCCGTCTTGCCCTCGCGGTCCACGCGCGCTTGTCCTGTATTCATGAGTGGTGTGCCTCCGGCCCCGCCGTATCGTCCGGCAGCCGCTGCCCATCGGCCGGTGGATTGTCGTGCTGGGCGGCGGGTCTAGACTAAGCCGCGCCGCCCCGCAACGCGGAGGATGGGGGCGTTGGAACCGCAAACGCCGAGGCCGGAGCCTATGCCGGGGCCGATGCCAGGACTTATGACGGCGTCCCGAGGGGTACGGCCTCAATAATCACGAAGGCTTGCGCCAGAGGCGGCTCGTCGGTGAGCGTCAGGTGGAGGCGCGCCTCGTACCCCTGCGGCACCATGCCGGCGAGGTGTTCCCGCGCACCTCCGGTCAGGCTCAGGGTGGGCTGGCCGCTGGGCAGGTTGACCACCTCCATGTCGCGCCAGAACACGCCCTGGCTCAGACCGGTGCCGAGCGCCTTGGCGCAGGCTTCCTTGGCGGCGAAGCGCCGGGCGTAGGAGGGCGCGCGGGCGGCGCGCCGGTCGCATTTCGCCCGCTCGCCATCGGTGAAGACGCGGTGGGTGAAGCGATCGCCGAAGCGTTCGATCGAGGACGCGATCCGGCGGATGTCGCAGAGGTCGGTGCCGATGCCGAGGATCACGGCTCGGCCTGCCGCCGCGCCCGGTCCATCGCCGCGCGCATGTCGTGGACCGCCTGACGCAGGCCGACGAAGATCGCCTCGGCGATCAGCGCATGGCCGATATTCAGCTCGCGGATCTGCGGCAGCGCCGCCACCGGGCCGACGCTCTCGACGGTGAGGCCGTGGCCGGCATGGATCTCGAGGCCGAGCGCGGCGCCGTGAGCGCTGGCGCGCACGATCCGGTCGAGTTCGTGGGCGATTCGGGCCTCGTCGCCCTCGATCACCGCCTCGCAATAGGAGCCGGTATGCAGCTCGACCACGGGCGCGCGCAGCGCGTGGGCGGCGTCCATCACCGCCTCGTCCGGCTCGACGAACAGCGAGACGCGGATGCCGGCTTCCGCCAGGGTCGCGATCCGCGGGGCCAGGTGCGCGCGGCCGGCGATGATGTCGAGGCCGCCCTCGGTGGTGCGCTCCTCGCGCTTCTCCGGCACGAGGCAGGCGGCGTGCGGCCGCGTAGCGAGTGCGATGCCGACCATCTCGTCGGTCGCCGCCATTTCGAGGTTGAGCGGCACCGGAAGCTTCCTCAGCGCCGCGATGTCGGCGTCGCGGATATGCCGGCGGTCCTCGCGCAGATGCGCGGTGATCCCGTCGGCGCCCGCCGCCACGGCCTCATGGGCGGCGCGCACCGGATCGGGCGCGAACCCGCCCCGGGCGTTGCGGACGGTGGCGACGTGATCGATGTTCACGCCCAGGCGCAGGGACGACACGGCTGGCTTCCGATGCATGGCGGATCGAAGGGCTGACGGTGTAGCGGCTGCCGCCGGAGCTTGGAAGGGTCCTGGGACGCTCGGACCCATCGAAGGATTGGGGATAGGCACGGGACGGATCAGGTTTCGCGTCGCCCGAGCGGGCTGTCGGCGTATAGCTCTGAGCCGATGCACAAGCTGCTGATTCAGCTCGGCCTTCGCTTCGACAACCCGGACGAGGAACGGGCGTTCGTCCGCAGCTTCACGCTGCATGACCTCGGCCGCACGCAGGCCGCGATGGTGCTCGGCGCCTTCGTCTACTGCTCGTTCTCGGCCATGGACTGGATCCTCAGCCCGGACGCCTGGGCGGTCGCCACCGCACTCCGGCTCGCCGTGGCTGTCCTGGTCCTTCTGCCCGCGACCCTGCTTCTGACCCGGCCGGGTGCCCGGCCCTTCGCGGAACAGATCTACCTCGTCTACTGCGTCGTGCCGGGCTGTGTGCTCAGCGTGATCTACGTCTTCCTGCGGCCGAGCTTCGACCACGGGGCGGCGGGCCTGATCGTGGTGATCCTGTTCGTCTCGACGCTGCTGCCGCTGCGGGTGCCCTCGTTCGCCGTCTTCGCCGTCCTGACCTGGGCCTGCTTCGCCCTGTTCGAGACGATCGCGGCGCACGACAATCCCGGCCTGGCGCTCGTGAACAACGCCGAGCTCGGCGCGGCCTACGCGCTCTCGTTCTACGGGGTCGCGGCCCGCGAGTTCCGCGCTCGGCGCCAGTTCCGGACGACGCAGGAATTGCAGGTCGAGAAGGAGCGCTCGGAGGCGCGGCTCTCCGAATTGCGGGCCGCCCAGGCCCATCTGGTCCAGGCCGAGAAGCTCGCCGCGCTGAGCCAGCTCGTGGCGGGCGTGGCACACGAGATCAACACGCCGATCGGTCTCGCGCTGACGACCTCGACGGCCTTCGACCACGACCTCGCGCGACTGCGCCGGACCATCGCCTCGGGCCAGATCCGCCGCTCGGACCTGACGCAGAGCGTCGAGCGGCTCGGCGAGGGCGCGGCCCTGGTCTTCGCCAATCTGACGCGGGCCGCCGATCTGGTGCACAACTTCAAGCAGGTCGCCGTCGATCAGGCGACGGAGGACCGGCGCCGCTTCGAGGTCCGGTCCTGGCTCGCGGAGCTGATGAGCACACTCGATCCGGTCCTGCGACGCAAGGGTCATGCGGTCCGGCTCACCTGTCCCGACGGCATCGTGCTCGATTCCTATCCCGGCGCGCTGGCGCAGATCGTCAGCAACCTCGCGCTCAACGCCAGCGTCCATGCCTTCGAGGGGGACCGCCCCGGCACGCTCTTCATCGACGTGACCCGTCTCGGCGAGGCGCAGATCCGGATGATGGTGCGGGACGATGGGCGCGGGATTCCGCGGGAGAACCAGCAGCGCATCTTCGAACCGTTCTTCACGACCGGCCGCGACAAGGGCAGCACCGGGCTCGGCCTGCACATCGTCTACAATCTCGTGGTCTCGACCCTGCGCGGGCAGATCACCATCGAGAGTGAGGTGGGCGTCGGCACCCAGGTGACGATCGAGCTTCCCGTGGCCGTGCCGTGATCCTGCCCCGGCCCCGTGCCATCCCGCCCGCGTCATCCCGATGCGGCGGTGCGGGCAGTTGCGCGAGCCGCGCCAATGACCAGATTGGCCCGACCGGCCCGACCGGCGACGAAACGCACGAGCCTCCATGCACGGCACGCTGTCCCAGCCGGATCGACCGAAACCGGCCCCGCCCTCCCGGCTGCCACTGACTCTGAGGTTGGCGTTGCGCGAGCTGCGCGGGGGGCTCGCTGGCTTCCGCGTGTTCATCGCCTGCATCGCGCTGGGGGTCGCCGCGATCAGCGGCGTCACATCCATCGCCGCCTCGCTCTCCGGAGGGCTCGGGCGCGAGGGGCGGCGGATTCTGGGCGGCGACATCACCTACAGCCTGATCAACCGAGAGGCGACGCCGGCCGAGCGCGCCGGCCTCGAGGGCCAAGCGCCGGTCTCGGAAGTGGCGAGCCTGCGGGCCATGGCGGTGGCCGGTGACGGCGGCGCGGCCCTGGTCGAGCTGAAGGCGGTCGATCCGAGCTATCCCGCGGTCGGCACGGTCGAGACCGATCCGTCCGCGCCGGTCCAGACTCTCATCGCCGAGCGGGACGGCGTTTACGGCGCCGTGGCCGACCCGGCCCTGCTGACGCGCCTTGGGCTCAAGGTCGGCGAGCGGGTGACGCTCGGCGGCTTCCCGATCGAGATCCGCGCCGCCCTCGTCTCCGAGCCCGACCGGATCGGCTCCGGCATCGGCTTCGGGCCGCGCCTGCTCGTCTCGCTGAGCGCCCTGCGCGCCACCGGCCTGGTCCAGCCCGGCAGCCTCAACCGCTTCACCTACCGCCTGCAACTGCCGCAGGCCGACGGCGTGCGCCTCGCCGCCGTCAACGCGGCGGTGCAGAAGGCCCTGCCCGAGGCGGGCTTCGAGATGCGCTCGCGCGACAACGCCGATCCGCGCTTCGCCAAGGGCATCGAGCGCTTCACGCAGTTCCTGACCCTCGTTGGGCTCACCGCGCTCATCGTCGGCGGGGTCGGGGTGGCGAATGCCGTGCGCGCCTTCGTCGACGGCAAACAGGCCTCCATCGCCACCCTCAAGAGTGTCGGCGCGCCGGGCTCACAGGTGGTCGGGCTCTATCTGATCCAGGTGATGCTGATCGCCGCCATCAGCACCGCGATCGGCCTCGTCATCGGCGCGGCCCTGCCGTTCGGACTCGATCTGGCGCTGCGCGACCAGCTTCCGCTGCCGCTCAACCCGGAGATCGCGCCGGCCCGCCTCGCGCTGGCGGGCACCTACGGCCTGCTGACCGCGCTCGCCTTCGCGATCCTGCCGCTGGGGCGCGCCCACGACATCTCCGTCGCCGGGCTGTTCCGCGATGCCGTCGATCCGTCCGCACGCCGGCCGCGCTGGCGTTATCTCGCGGTGCTCGCCGCTGCCCTGCTCGCGCTCGCGGGTCTGGCCCTGTTCACCGCCTTCGACCGCAAGGTCGCGCTGATCTTCATGGCGGCGGCGGCCCTCGCCTTCGGCGCCCTGCGCCTCGTCGCCACGGGGCTGATGGCGCTGGCCGCCCGCCTGCCCCGGCCGAAGGGCATGGTGCCGCGCATGGCCCTGGCCAATCTCCACCGCCCCGGCGCGCTGACCCCGGCGGTGGTGCTCTCGCTCGGCCTCGGTACGACGCTCCTGGTGACGCTCAGCGCCATCGACAGCAACATCACCCGCGCGCTCGAAAGCTCGCTGCCGGGCCGCGCCCCGAGCCTGTTCTTCCTCGACGTGCCCTCGCGCGACGCGGAGGCCTTCTCGGCCTTCCTCGGGGCCCATGCCCCGAACGCCAAGATCGAGCGGGTGCCGATGATGCGCGGTCGCATCACCGCACTGAACGGCGTGCCGGCCGGGCAGATCAAGCCACCGGAAGACGCCGCCTGGGTTCTCGACGGCGACCGGGGCATCACCTACGCCGAGACACCGCCCGACGGTTCGTCGATCATCGAAGGCACGTGGTGGAACGAGGAAGAGGGGCGCAAGCCGCTCGTCTCCTTCGATGTCGAGCTGGCGCGCTCACTGGGGCTGAAAGTCGGCAGCACGGTCACGGTGAACGTGCTCGGCCGTTCGATCACCGCCCGGATCGCCAACCTGCGCAAGATCGAGTGGCGCTCACTCGGCATCAACTTCGTGATGGTGTTCTCGCCCGGCACCTTCCGGGGCGCGCCGCACGCCGATCTCGCCACCCTGACCCTGCCCGACGGGCCCGATCCGAAGCTGGAGGCGGAGGTGGTGCGCGACGCGGCAAAAGCCTTCCCCTCGGTGACGAGCGTGCGGGTGAAGGACGCTCTGGAGGCGGTCAACGACCTCGTCCACAAGCTGGTGCTCGCGATCCGCGGCGCCAGCGTCGTCGCCGTGCTCGCAAGCCTGCTCGTGCTCGCCGGCGCGCTCGCCGCCGGTCACCGCGCCCGTCTCTACGACGCGGTGGTGCTGAAGGTGCTCGGCGCCACGCGGATGCGCCTGCTCTCGGCCTACGCCCTCGAATACGGCGCTCTCGGGCTCGCCACCGCCTTCTTCGGCATCCTGGCCGGCTCGGTCGCGGGCTGGGTCATCGTCTCCCGCGTCATGCGCCTCGACTTCGCGCCCGATCCCGCCGGGGCCCTGGCAGTGGCCGCGTTTGCCGTTATCTTCGCGATCGGGGCCGGGCTTGCAGGAACGTGGCGCATCCTCGGGCAGAAGCCGGCACCCTACCTGCGGCAGTTCTGAGGATGGTTAGTCACGTTCGTAGAGCAGGTTTAATCCGCGAAGAATCATAAAAATCTCACGCCTCTGTAAGGCTTGAAAACGCGGCCATTCGGTCGAGCCCCACTTGTTTGTGACTGTTCCAGCGAACATATTCGACCACGAGGCGCGCTCGACGCGCCAGGGGTTGCGTGTGGACCTCGACAAACTCCACGCCGAGAGCTTCCAAGGGAAACTTTCATGGCATTCGACAACAGCCCGTTCCGCTACGGCGCCCAGCCGCAGGGGTACGCCGGCTCTCAGGTCGAAGTCGACCAGGGCCTGCGCAGCTTCATGCTGGGCGTCTACAACAACATGGTCGTCGGCCTCGGGATCTCGGGTCTCGTGGCTCTGGCCCTCAACATGGCCGTCCAGACCGGTACGATCGTCGCCAACTACAAGGGCATTCCGCTCAACCAGTTGGGCGTGTTCATCTACGGCTCTTGGTTCAAGTACGTCCTGATGCTGGCGCCGCTCGCCTTCATCTTCGTGTTCACCTTCCGGATGGACCGGATGTCGGCGGCTTCGGCACGGACGGCGTTCTGGGCCTTCGCTGCGGTGATGGGCGCCTCGTTGTCCACTCTGCTGCTCGCGTTCACGGGCGCCAGCGTGGTGCGGGTGTTCTTCATCACGGCGGCGACCTTCGGTGGCCTGAGCCTCTACGGCTACACCACGAAGCGTAGCCTGTCAGGCATGGGCTCGTTCCTGATCATGGGCCTGATCGGCATCATCATCGCCTCGCTGGTGAACATCTTCCTGGCCTCTTCCGCGCTTCAGTTCGCGATCTCGGTGCTCGGCGTGCTCATCTTCGCCGGCCTGACCGCCTACGACACGCAGAAGCTCAAGGAGATGTACCTCTACAGCGGCTTCGACGCCGAGGGCGCGGCCAAGATGTCCGTCAACGGCGCCCTGACGCTGTACCTGGACTTCATCAACATGTTCCAGTTCCTGATGCAGCTGCTGGGCGACCGCCGCTAAGCGACGGCGCAAAGACCGGACACAAGGAAGAG
>JAGTAM010000120.1 GCA_023422485.1 Pseudomonadota bacterium
CTCCGCTCCCGTCCGCACGGCGCAAGCGGTGCCGATCAAGCCGGCCGCGATGAAGGCGGCGCCGGTTCAGCAGGTGGCCGCCAACAGCGCTCCCAAGGGTGCGATCAAGTCCGCCGTAAAAGCCGCCGAGCCAGCTCCGCGCCTCGCGGCGATGCCCGCCCCCTCGAAACAGGCGATCGCCAAGCTCGCCGGCGCCACCCCGGCGCCGGGCGCCAAAGCCGCTCACCCGGCCGCCAAGCCGGCGACCAAGACGGCCGTCGCTCAAGCGCCCGGCCCGTCCGGCGCCAAGCCGAAGCGCTCTCAGGTGGCGGCGGCGAACTGACGCCGCCCCGCTTCGAGCGGCGTGCCGATGCGGTGCGCCGCCCCGAAACGACTACTCGGCCTTGGCGTTCACTTCGAGCTTGTCGAGCACTGCCGCCGGGGTCGGGGCGGTGCTGACATCGACCATGCCGAGGCCCTCGCCGTTCTTCGCCTTGGCGCTGATCGAGAGGGTGCCGGGCTTGGCCACGAACTTGCCCATCGCCGCGCCGATCGCCTTGGCGGCGGCCGAATTGCCGAGGATCACCGGCACGCCGATCACGCTGGCCGTGACGTATTCCTTGCGCAGCTCGTCGGGCTTGAGGCTCAGCACCTTGGCCTGGGCGTCAATGAAGCGCTCGAACAGGCCCCCGTTCTCCAGCGTCAGATCGAGCGCCTTGGCGGTGGCCGAGAGCATGGCGAAGCCCGAGACCGCGGCATCCGGATCGAACACTTCGGGGCCGATGCCGCCGAGCGTGGCGTTGAGGTGGAGCCGGCCCATATCCTTGCCGGACAGCGACAGCTCCTTGAAGCTCAATTCCCGGCTGTCCTCGTTCCAGGCGGTGTCGGCCGTGGCATCGAGGTCGAGGTCGCGGTAGCCGTAGAGACCGAGGGAGCCGAGGCCGGGAACCCCCTCGACGGCGGAGGCCGGCAGGGTGAGGCCGGTCAGGCTGAAGCGGGTCTGCGTCGGCACGCCGTCCTTCGGCGGCCCGAAGCTCATGCTGGCGCCGCGCAGGCCGATCCGGAGCGGCGGGAGCGGGATCAGCTTCGGCGCCTTGAGCGGATCGCCCGCAGCGACGGGTCCGGGTACCGTGCCGGCCTGGGCGAGATCGAGCCCGAGGTCGGACAGGGTCAGCGTGCCGATGACCAGCGTCAGGCGGCGCAGTTCCGCCTCCTGCAGGTCCGGCGCCGGGGCGGCCCCCTTCGGCAGGGTCTGGTCGGCAACGGCCGGCGCCTGGGAGAGGCGGCGCAGCGCGGCGATGGTCGGCTCCAGGGAGAAGCCGGTGAGCGTGAGGCGCCCGACCTTGCCCTGCGCCTCCTTGGCGCCGAAGCCGATCTCGGCCAGCGTGATCCCGGCCTCGGCACCGCCCACGTAGCTCATGCGGCCGATGCTGAAGGAGAGCGGGTCCTCGCCCTTCACCTCCTTCACGGTCAGGTCCGTCGCCTCCAGGCTGCCGACGGAGACCGATTCGGCGAGATCCGCGAGCAGGCCGGCGGCGCGGGCGCGCTTGGCCCGGTCGTCCTCGGCGAGGCCGCCGTCGCCCAGCGCCTCCACGGCGCCGCGCCAGGTCGCCGGCGTCTGGCGTCCGGCGAGGTCGCGGCCGGTCAGGCGGGCGATCGACACCGTGGTGCCGCGCTCGTCGATGAAGGCGATGCTCTCGACGGAGAGCGCCGCGTAGAGGCGCTGGAACGGGCTGCCGGCATTTCCGGCCTCGCTGTAGAGGCGCGCCAGCGCGGTGAGATCGACCTCCTCTGCGCGGATCCTGCCGTAGCTGCCGCTGCCCGCCTGCGGCGCCCCCTCGACGGAGAGCGTCGCGCCGGCCGCGGTCAACTCGCTGATGCGCCCGGCGCGAATCGTCCGCGCCGCCACCTCGCGATAGGTCACCACCTGCCGCTTCTCGCCGTCCCGACGCTCGACCCGCAGTTCCGGCATGGTGAGGCTGCCGGCATCGAGGCGCTGGAGCCGGGCGGGCCAGGAATCCTTGGGATCCTTCGACGGATCCTTGCCGTCCTTGGCATCGGCCTTGAGGATCGCGAGCAGGTCGTCACGCGACAGGCGCGTGCCGCTCACCGTCACCTTCGGAGCGGTGACGAGCGTGTCGCCGAAGGCGAGCGTCACGTTGTCGAGGACGAGATCCTGGACTGCGGAGGCCGCTTCCTGTGCAAGCGCCGGCGCCGATGGCACGGGCCCTATCAGCAGCGCCACCGCGCAGGCCGAGGCGAGCAGTGCCCGCATGAGAACGGGACGGCGCGTCGATGACGTCATGGCTGGGTCGGATCGCAGGCTGGCGGGAGAGCGGGGATGGACCGTGAGGCGTCCATCCCTGCCGGTTTTCCACAGGCGTGGCAATTGCGGCCGCGCCACGCAGCCGACGCTTCGCCTCCCGTATTCGATCACGCCGCCTCAGATCGCGAAGGAGGTGCCGCAGCCGCAGGACGCCGTCGCCAGCGGGTTCTCGATCTTGAAGGACTGGCCGATCAGGTCGTTGACGAAATCGATGGTCGCGCCGCCCATATATTCGAGCGAGACCGGATCGACGAGCACGGTGGCGCCATCGCGCTCGATCACGATGTCGTCGCCCTCACGGGCGCGGGTGATGTCGAAGGCGTAGGAGAAGCCCGAGCAGCCGCCGCCGTTCACGCTGATGCGCAGCGACGAGCCGGGGGGCTCGGAGCCCATGATCTCGTTGATGCGCTTGGCGGCGCGGGCGGTGAGGATGATGTCGGCCATCGTGGTACGGCCCCGTTCGTAAACCGGTGTCATGAAGGTCGAGCGCCCGCGATTGCCGCGGGCGTCGCACCACACAAGATATGAGGCGCGAGGGCCGGCCGCAACGCGGCGAAGAAGGGGATCGACTGTGCAGGTGCGGCAGAACGGCGAGCGCTGGCGGGCGCCCTACGCCACCGATCCGGCGGCGACCCGCGGGCGCCTGATCCCCGAGGCGTTCTCGCCGACCCGCAGCGACTTCCAGCGCGACCGTGACCGGATCATCCACTCCACCGCCTTCCGGCGGCTCAAGCACAAGACCCAGGTCTTCGTGCATCACGAGGGCGACCATTACCGCACGCGGCTCACCCACAGCCTGGAGGTGAGCCAGATCGCCCGCGCGCTGGCCCGCGCCCTCGGCCTCGACGAGGATCTCGCCGAGGCGCTGGCGCTCAGCCACGACCTCGGCCACACCTGCTTCGGCCATACCGGCGAGGACGCGCTCCACGCCTGCATGGCCGCTTACGGCGGCTTCGACCACAACGCCCAGGCGCTGCGCATCGTCACCCGGCTGGAGCGGCGCTATGCCGGCTTCGACGGGCTCAACCTGACCTGGGAAACGCTGGAGGGGCTGGTCAAGCACAACGGCCCGCTCCTCGACGCGTCGGGCGCGCCGGTCCCGCGCTATGCCGCCGACGGCATCCCGGCGGCGGTTCTGGAGTACAACGCGCTCAACGACCTCGAACTCTCGCGCTTCGCCGGTCCCGAGGCGCAGGCCGCCGCGCTCGCAGACGACATCGCCTACGACGCCCACGACCTCGACGACGGCCTGCGGGCCGGGCTGTTCGACCTCGCCGACCTCGCCACCGTGCCGTTCCTGAAAGGGCTCCTCGACGAGATCGAGTCCCTGCATCCCGGCCTGGAGCCGTCGCGAAAGATCCACGAGCTGGCGCGGCGCGTCATCACCCGCTTCGTCGAGGACGTGATCCGCGAAAGCGAGGCGCGCATCGCCGCTCTGGCACCGGCGAGCGTCGGCGACATCCGCGCCGCGTCCGAGCCGGTGATCGCCTTCTCGCCCGCCATCGCCACGGCGGATGCCGACATCAAGCGCTTCCTGTTCGCGCGGATGTACCGCCATCCCGAGGTGATGGCGGTGCGGGCCAAGGCCGCCACCTTCGTCGACGACCTGTTCGCGGCCTTCCGCCCCGATCCGGCGCGGATGCCCGAGGAATGGTCGGAGGGACTCGAGGGCGCGAGCGAGGCCCGCATCGCCCGGCGCATCGCCGACTACATCGCCGGCATGACCGACACCTACGCCGTGCTGGAGCACGGAAAGCTGTTTGCCGCGACGCCCAACCTGCACTGGAGCCCGCCGAGCCGGGGCCTGCCGCTGACGGAGCCGTGAGGCACCGCCAGCGCGCGGAGGGGGTCAGTAGCAGACGCAGTTCGTGCCGTAGCCGGTGTTGTAGAGCGGGGCGTAGCCGGTGGTGACGGGCGCGTAGCCATAGCTGTAGCCGTAGGCGGGCGCCGCGTAGCCGCCGTAGCCGTAGCCGCCCGCCAGGGCGCCCCCGGCGAGCCCGAGGCCCAGCCCGAGCCCGGCCCCCGCGAGGCCGATCCCGGCACCTCGGCCGTAGCCGTAGCCGTATCCGTAGCCCCGGCCGTAGAAGCCGCGCGCGGCGTAGCCACGGTAACCGTAGCCGCCCCGATCGCCGTAGCCGCGGTGCCCGTAACCGTGACGGTATCCGGCGAATCCGCCGCGATAGCCGCCGACGCGGCCGGCATGACCGAAGCGTGCGCCGTAGCCGTGATGGCCATAGCCGGCGTGGGAACGGCCGCCGACATAGCCGCCATGACCGCCGAAATCGCGGGCCTCGGCCGTTGCGGGAGCAAGGACGAGGGCGGAAAGAGCCGTGGCGGTGAGGGCGAAGGATTTCATGGGGTGGTCTCCGTACGGAATCTCACCCTCGACAACGCCGCCATTCGCGCGCTGCGTGCAACGCTGCATTCTACCGAGAGGAAGCGTTGTCCCCGCAGGGACGAGGGCATGGGACCGGACGACAGTCTGCGGAGGACCGATTGAGCGCCGAACACCGAGCCCAGCGCGAGACGCGCGCCGCCTATCCCCGGATGGTGCCGCTGACGACGCGCTGGGGCGACAACGACGTCTACGGGCACGTCAACAATGTCGTCTACTACGCCTTCTTCGACACGGCGGTGAACGGCATCCTGGTGGAGGCGGGCGCCCTCGACATCGCCCGCTCGCCGGTCATCGGCCTCGTGGTGGAGACCGGCTGCCGCTACTTCGCGTCCGTCGCCTTCCCCGACCGGGTCACCGCCGGCGTGCGTGTGGCCCATCTCGGCCGCACCAGCGTGCGCTACGAAATCGCGATCTTTCGCGATGACGACGTGGAAGCGGCCGCGCAGGGGCATTTCGTTCATGTCTACGTCGATCGGGAGACCCGTCGGCCGGCGCCGCTGCCGGAGCGACTGCGGGTCGTGCTGACGGAACTCGCGGCCGACAGTCCCCCGGCGCCGTGACACTCCCGCCCGCCATTGCTATGCCGCCCCGACGCCGGCCGCCCGACGCGCGGGCCAGCCGGCGCGATGAAACGACGAACGCCTGAGCCCCATGAATATCTTCGCCCTCTTCGAGACGCGCGTGCGCGAGGCGCTCGAATCGCTCACCCGCGCCGGCCGGCTGCCCGAGGGGCTCGACCTGGCGCGCGTGGTGGTCGAGCCGCCGCGCGACCCCTCGCACGGCGATCTCGCAACCAACGCCGCCCTGGTGCTGGCCAAGGAGGCGAAGCAGAACCCGAAGGCGCTCGGCGAGGCGCTGGCCGAGGCGCTGCGCAGCGATCCGCGCATCGTCGAGGCGAGCGTGGCCGGCCCCGGCTTCATCAACCTGCGGCTCGCGCCGGAGGTGTTCCACGACGTGATCCGGGCCGCGCTCCGCGAGGGCGAGAATTTCGGGCGCGGAAACATGCCGGGCGGCCCGGTCAACATCGAGTACGTCTCGGCCAACCCCACCGGGCCGATGCATGTCGGCCACGGGCGCGGCGCGGTGTTCGGCGACGCGCTCGCCAACCTGCTCGCCGCCGCCGGCCGGCCGGTGACGCGCGAGTACTACATCAACGATGCCGGCGCGCAGGTCGATGTGCTCGCCCGCTCGGCCTTCCTGCGCTACCGCGAGGCGCTGGGCGAGACGGTCACGATCCCCGAGGGGCTCTATCCCGGCGACTACCTCAAGCCGGTGGGCGAGAAGCTGGCGGAGACGCACGGCCGGGCGCTGCTCGACCGGCCCGAGCACGAGTGGCTGCCACTGGTGCGCCGCTTCGCCATCGATGCGATGATGGACACGATCCGCGCGGATCTCGCCGCGATCGGCATTCGCCACGACGTGTTCTTCTCCGAAGCCACGCTCCAGGGCGGGAACGGCAACACAGGGGGCAACCGGGTCGCCGAGCTCCTCGACGCCCTGCGTGAAAAAGGCCTCGTCTACGAGGGACGCCTGCCGCCGCCCAAGGGGCAGTTGCCCGAGGATTGGGAGGATCGGGAGCAGACCCTGTTCCGCTCGACCCAGTTCGGCGACGACGTGGACCGGCCGCTGCTGAAGTCCGACGGCTCCTACACCTACTTCGCCTCGGACATCGCCTATCACCGCGACAAGTGGCTGCGCGGCGCCAAAGAGCTCATCGACGTGCTCGGCGCCGACCATGGCGGCTACGTCAAGCGCATGCAGGCGGCGGTGAAG
>JAGTAM010000251.1 GCA_023422485.1 Pseudomonadota bacterium
GGCCACGCCCTCGAGATAGTCCTGGAAGGCGAAGAGCGGCACGACGAGTGCCGCGACGAGGATCGGCGTGCCGTAGGGGCCCGCGAGCAGGCCACCCTGCAAGAGAGCCACGGCGAGACCGCCGAGCGACAGGGCGAGCCCGCCGCCGAGGCTCGCCAGCGCCCCGCCGAGCAGGAAGCCGCGCACGCTGTCGAGTCGGTCTGTCGCCTGATCGGCGGGCAGGAAGCGGCAGGCGCCCTGGGACAGGCCGAAGGTCGCGGTGTGGCCGAGGATGGCGATCCAGACCCAGACGGTGGCGAAGATCCCGTATTCCGCGCCGCCCATCATCCGGGCCATCAGGATCTGGGACCCATAGGCGAATCCGGCCGCGCCGATGCGGACCGCGAACACGCCGAGCGCGGAGACGGCGGGCGTGGCGCGCGCCGCCCGAAGCCGGACGAGAAGCGACTCGAACGAGGATGGCGGGAGGCCGCCCGCGATCACCTTGTCCGCTGCCATGAGGCGCCATCCGACACGGGCGCCGGGCGCGGGTATGCCCGGCACGCTCGGGGATCAGCCTAGGAAGCGCGGGATTTCGGGCGGGTTAAGAGCGCCTGATAAAACGCTCCTGCCGGCTTACGGCTGCTTCGAGGTCGGGTCGGTGCCGGGCGTTCCGGTCGGGGCCGGATCGGTCTTCGGGGCTTCGGATGTGGCGTGGTCCGTCTTCACCGCATCCGACTTGTCCGAATCTGTCTTGCCGGAATCTGACCTGCCAGAATCTGACTTGGCCGGATCCGTTTTGCCCGCATCCTTGACCCCCTCCGGCTGGAGCAGCGACAGGGTGATCGCCCGCGTGGCGTGCTCGGCCATGCAGCGCAAGCCCAGATCGTTGAGCCGGAAATGGCGGCCCAGCATGTGCGCCTCGGTGGTGCGCTGGGTCGAGAGGAAGCGCATCGCCGCGTAGCGGTGGACCAGCGGCACCGCCTCGCGGCGGGCGACATCCTGCACCGTGCGCACCATCTGCGTGTAGTAGGCGTCGTCGGCGAGGCTCTCGGTGAAGACGGGGTCGATCAGCACGATGTCGATGCCGTGCGACTTCACCCACTGTACCGACTCGTCGAGCGCCTCGCCGAAGGCCTCGATATCGACACGGGCCAGCGCATCGTTGGTGCCGACCTGCCAGACCACGAGATCCGGCTCCATCTCGGCGACCATGGAGCGGAGCCGCTCGCCCGCCCCGCTCGCCACCTCGCCGGGCAGGCCGCGAGCCTCGACCTCGATCTGGACGTCGGGCAGCGCCTGCTCCAGGGCGTTCTCCAGCTTCACCGGGTAGCTCGCGGAGGCGCCGAGCCCCGCCGAGGAGGAGCCGATCGAGAGGACGTGGATCACACGCTTCTCCTTGAGCGCCGCCTTGACCGCCTTGAGCCGCGCCAGGGTGTAGAGCTTCGAACCCGGCACCCGGCATTCGGGCGACAGGCTGAGGTCGAGCGCCTCGACCGTCGCGGTCGCCGGCGCGGCCGGCATCGGTGCGGCGCCCGAGGTCTCGCCGAGGGCGGGCGAGGCGAGACTCAGGCCGAGGAGGACGGCGAGTCGGCGGGCGAGGCGGTGTCGGGAGCCTTGCGCGTCGGCCGCGGTCTGCGGGAACGCCATTCGACGAACCATGCGGTGAAACCCAGTGCGATCAGGCCGAAGCCTACGACCGAAATGTCAACGAAGATACCGCCACCGGTCTGGAAGCGCACGAACTGTCCGCCCAGGCTCAACAGCGATCCCATCGAGAACACGGCCAGCGAGTTGCGCCCCAAACCCGACAGAAACCGGGCAAGGCGCCCGACATGCGGGGCGATGAGGGCGTAGACGCCCTGGTAAGCCAGCACCATGCCGCAGAAATGGATCAGCCGGGCGGGCGAGAGGTAGGTCTTGTCGAAGGTGAAGACGAGGCGCGGGTCGGGCGCTAGCATCGGATCGGGCCGCAACTCGAGCACCGCGAGCACGACGCCGACGAGCACGACGACGATTCCGAGGGGCGTCAGGCGCGGCCAGAGGCGCCGCAGCCGCTCCGAGCCGTGAGTCGCCTCATTGGCGAGAAAGCCCAGCACCAGCAGCAATTGCCAGCAGAGCGGGTCGAAAAACCAGTCGCCCTCGCCCGGCCAGGATGGAAAGTTCCACTCGAACACGAGGCTCGCCCCGTAGAGCGAGAGCGACAGCGCCAGGAGCAGGACCCGGCTGACGCGGCCGATCAGCACCACGGCCGGGGCGATGGCGATCAGCACCACGTAGAGCGGCAGGATGTTGAAGAAGCCGAGCTGATGGGTGAGCAGAACGACGCCGACCATGGTCTGGATCGGGTCGGCGAAGAAGCCGCCGGCATTGTGCCATTCGAGGATCAGCGGGTTGTCGAGATAGAGCGCGCAGCCGGCGATCATCGCGAGCGCCAGCGCCATGATGGTGATCTGCGCCCGGTACACCTCGATCGTGCGCGACAGCAGCCGCAGCACGGTGATGAGGCGCGGCTCCGGCAGGCCGTCACGCCCGCGGGTGGCGAGCCCGATCGACCAGCCGGCCAGGAACACGAACAGCTCGGCGGCATCCGAGATGCCGTATTGCGAGAAGGTGTAGCGCTCGAAGAAATTGCCGGGGATGTGGTTGATGAAAATCGTCACCAGCGCGAAGCCGCGCCAGAAATCGATCGCGTTCGGCTCGCGCATCAGGCTCCACGGTCCGGCGGTGTGACGTCGCAGCGGTCAGTCGCGGCCTCCCACGCGGCGCGCGAGGCGACCGGTGCGGCGCCGTTCCGGGACCCGCGACCCGGAGCGGAAGGCGGCCGCCCTGATAGACTGCGCCGGGGCGGGTTGGGAAGCGGAACCGCGGTGACGAGGACGCGAT
>JAGTAM010000270.1 GCA_023422485.1 Pseudomonadota bacterium
GGTGGATGCCGCTCTCGTGGGCGAAGGCGTTCCGGCCGACGATGGCCTTGTTGTACTGCACGGGGAAGTTCGCCGCGTGGCTGACGAGCTTCGAGGCGCGGGTCAGCATCGTCGTGTCGATGCCGGTATCGTAGGGCATCACGTCGGCGCGGGTGCGGATCGCCATGACGATTTCCTCGAGCGCGGCGTTGCCGGCCCGCTCGCCGATGCCGTTGACCGTGCACTCGATCTGCCGCGCGCCGCCCTCCAGGCCAGCGAGCGAATTCGCCACGGCCAGTCCGAGATCGTTGTGGCAATGCACGGAGAAGATCGCCTTGTCGGCGTTCGGGACGCGCTCGCGCACGGCGCGGAACATCGCGCCGTATTCCTGCGGCGTGGCGTAGCCCACCGTGTCGGGCAAGTTGATGGTGGTGGCGCCCGAGCGGATCGCCGCCTCAACGCAGCGGCAGAGGTAGTCGATGTCGGTGCGCGTCGCGTCCATGGCCGACCATTCCACGTCCTCGACGAGGTCGCGGGCCTGGGCCACGGTCTTCAGGATGATCTCGATCACCTCGTCCTGCGTCTTGCGCATCTGGTGGGCGAGGTGGATCGCCGAGGTCGAGACGAAGGTATGGATGCGGCCGCGCTCGGCGTGGCGCACCGCTTCCCCCGCGCGGGCGATGTCGGCGGGGATGGCACGGGCGAGACCGGCCACGGTCGCGCGCTTGGTGCGCCGGGCGATCTCGGCGACGGCCTCGAAATCGCCGTTGGAGGCGATGGGAAAGCCCGCCTCGATGATGTCCACGCCCATCCCGTCGAGCAGTTCGGCCACCGCCAGCTTCTCGTCGAGGGTCATAGTGGCGCCGGGGCATTGCTCGCCGTCGCGCAGCGTCGTGTCGAAGATGACGACGCGGTCCTTCGCGCTCTGAGTGGTGTTCGCCATGGGTTTTCGTTCCTCGCAGCCGGCGCGCTCGACTCCTTGGGAGCGGCGCCGGAAAAGCCTGTCTTCCGGTTGTCGAGCGGCATCCCCTGAGAGCCCAGGCGGTCGCGCCCGGACGGCCCTCAGGGGCGGCTAAGAAGCAGGCCTACGAGAATGAGCGCGCAGGACGACGCGGCCGCAAAAGCGGCGCCCTCGTTCGTCTGCACGGAGCGGCCAGGGGCCACGCTCGATTCTCCTGAAAGGCTGACTCGCCGGCAAACCGCCTGCGACCAGGGTGGCGTTCTGTACCGATTGGCAGGGATCGTGACAAGCACATGCCTGCACCGCGTCACCGTCACGATTGACCGGCCCGAGCGCGAGAGGCACAACCCGCCGGCCAAGCTTGGCTGCAGCGTACCTCCTCTTGCAACCGGAGAGACCCGTCGTGCCCGCGCCGCTTCACCGTGCCGTTTCTCTCGCTCTCCTCGGCTGCGCGCTGAGCGCCTGCCAATCGAGCGCACCGCCCCCGGTCGCGGCTGTCGCCGCAGCGCCCGCGGCCGCCGTCGCTCCGCCGCCGACCGGGACCGGCTGCGGTCCCACCATCGCCCGCACCCAAGCCATCGTCGATGGCGATGTGAAGACCGGCGATCTCTCCGCAGCCGTCGGCACCCGCTTCAGCGCCGACCTGTCCAAGGCAGCGGGCGCCTGCGCCGCCGGCCGCGAAGGAGAGGCGATGAGCCTGCTCGCGGCGGCCAAGGCGCGCTACGGCTACCGCTAACCGCCGGTCTCCTGACCTTCACTCGGGGAAGACGCTTGCGAGATAGGCCTGCACGAAACCCGGCATCCGGGCAGCGTCGATATCGGCGCGCGAGCGGGCGATAACGCAGTGGGCGAGTTCCGGCTCGTCCTCAACGCCGCGATGGGCTTCGATGCGGGCTTTCAAGCTCTCGGCATCGCTGTCGAAGCGAACCGGGCGCAGGAAGGCGAGTTGCCCGTCGCCGCGCAGGAGCACCCACTCTTCCTCTGCGTCTTCCGGCAGCGTCAGGCCGGTTTCTTCCAAAAACTCGCGCGCGGCGCTGCCGGCGAGATCGACGGAGCCATCGTCGCGCAGGTCGCCGGGATCGGGCGTGCCGCACGGAAAGTAAATTTGGCCGGCATTGGCGGTGTGGGCGCCCATCACGCCGAGAAGCACGGCACCGTCGCGGCTGTGGGGCACAATCGCCGCGAAGGCGTTCGCCACCAGCGCGTCGGGCACACCCGCATCGCGGAAGGCGATGAAGCGCGAGTAGGGCACCTTGAACAGACTTGTCTCGCAGGCGCCGTCCGCCACTGAACAGTTACTGGCGAGGTAGACCGGACCGTCGAACAGGCTCGGCGTCTTCGCCTTGCGCTGCTGCCAATTGCGGTCGATCGCCTCGGCATTGTCCCGCGCCCAGGCCCAGTCGTGCTCGACCCGCCGGGCGGAGACCCGTCTCAGATGCGTGATACTGAAGCCGGGGGCCGCCTCCGCGACGATCTCAACCGACACGCAACACGCCCTCGCTCACCACGACCGCCTGCCCGCCGATCTCGACGGAGCGGAGCGCGCCCTCACTGATGACGAGCTGGAGATCGATCGTGCTCGGCCGCCCCATGGCGAGGCCCTGGCGAATCACTACGTCGTGCGTTCCTTCGCCCATGGGCTCGAATTGCATCAGCACGCCCGCGAAGGCCGCCGCGGCGCTGCCTGTCGCCGGATCTTCCGCGACGCCGAGATGAGGCGCGAACATTCGCGTCTGGTAGCGGTGGCCGAGCCCCTCCGGATCGAGGGCGTAGAGATAGAGGGCGTCGGCCTGCGCTTGGGGAAACAGTCGCTCGAACCGGCTGACATCGAGCCGGGCGCGCGCCAGCGCCTCGGCGGAGGTGAGCGGCACGAAGGTGAAGAGGGGGCCGGCGCCGTGCCGGCTCGGCAGATGACGGTTGAAGCCGATCTCGTTCGGTTTCAGCCCCAGGGCCGTGGCCAGGGCGTCCTTCGCGGCCGCCTCGCCGAGATAGGTCGGCAGGACGGGCAGCTTGAAGCGGGCGCGGGCGCTGCGGCCGTCCGAGGCCGCCTCGACGGCGCAAGGAAGGGTACCGATTTCCGCTTCCAGCCCGAAGGCGGCGGCATCGGCGAGCGCCGCCGTTTGCCGGTCGGCGCGGTCGCGGAGAGCCAGCAGCACCGCCGAACCGATGGTCGGGTGCCCGGCGAAGGGCAGTTCGCGGGCCGGCGTGAAGATGCGCAGGCGCGCTCGGTGGCGCGGCTCTTCGGGCGGCAGGACGAAGACCGTCTCCGATAGGTTGAACTCGCGGGCGATACCCTGCATCGCCTCGCCGGTCAGCCCTTCGGCGTCGAGGACCACCGCGAGCGGGTTTCCGGCGAGCGGCGTGTCGGTGAACACGTCGAGGGTGGCGAAGCGGCGTTCCAGCATCACGGTTCCTTGCAGCGTCAGACGATCTCGACCGGGAAGGCCGCGCTCGGCGCGACGAATTCCTCCTGCGCCGCCACCGTCAGCAGCTCCTC
>JAGTAM010000272.1 GCA_023422485.1 Pseudomonadota bacterium
TTCGAGGCGGCCGCGCCGGCCGCGGCGGACATCCGGGCCGTCCGCTCCGCCGTGCGCTGGGCGGGGACGCTCATCGTCTGCGCGGTCTCGCGGAGCTGAGCGGCGGAGGTCCCGACCGTGCCGACGATCCGGACGACCGACGCTTCGAAGCTGTCGGCAAGGCTGCGCACCATCGCCCGGCGCTCGGCGGCCGCGCCGGCCTGGGCAGTCTCGGCTTCGAGCGTCCGGCTCCGGATGAGGTTGTCCTTGAACACCCGAACGGCGGCGACCATCGCCCCGATCTCGTCGCGGCGGTCGGTGGCCGGAAGGACGACGTCGAGGTCGCCCCCCGCCAGCCTGGTGGTGTCGCGGGCCAAGCCGACCAGGGGCTTCGACAGGGTCCCCGACAGCCAGAAGGCCACGCCCGCACCCGCCCCGACGGTCGCGGCGGAGAGAGCGAGCATCAGCCCGATCTTCCACGACATCGCCGCGCCGGTGGCGTCGATCTGGGTCTGCGCCTCCTGACCTGCCAGGGTCACGGCCTCGTCGAGGTCGCGGCCGATCTCGGCACTGTAGCGCGCCATGATGGCCAGGGTCGGGATCTCGCGCGCTTGGCGCAGCCCGAGAAGGATCTCCGCGCCCGCGCGCCACCGCCGGGCCTCGGCCTCGGCCGTGTTGGACAGGGTGAGCATTCGCTCCGAGAGCGCCGAGGCTTTCAGGCGAGCGAGCCCCGCCTCGAGGGCGTCGGCATTCGCGGTGAACTCGCTGCCGATCCGGCCGATGTCGAGGAGGTCGGTCATGGCGGTGACACGCGCCACCAGGGCTTCGGCCCGCCGGAAGCGGTCGCGGGCGGTGCGGCTGGCCTCGCTCGCCTCCACCGCGCGTCCGGCGAGGCCCGAGAGTTCCCCGAAGGCGGAGAGGCCCGTCAGGCCCGTCATTGCGGACAGGAGCCCCCCGAGCAGCATGAAGCCGAGGAGCGGCAGCAGGATCTTGTGGCGAATCGACATCGCGGAGTCGTCTCGTCGTTCGTCTGAATGGGGATGCGGGGGCAGCGGAGGCCGGTCAGTTCGGCAGGTTCGGCAGAGCCGTCTCGGTCTGGTCCGCCGTGAGGGAGCGCAGGAAGGCGATCACATCTGCTCGCTCGCTCGGCGTCAGAGTGATCGGCTTCATCAGCGGCGACTTCGAGGGACGTGGGACGCCGCCGGATTCGTAGTGCGCCATGATCGCGTCGAGGTCGGCGAACTGGCCGGCATGCCCGAATGGCGCCCGGTAGCTCAGGTTGCGCAGGCCCGGTGTCTTGAAGGCATGCTTGGCGTAGCGGTCATCCGGGTCGAAGGCCGCGCGGCCGATATCCTTGGTCTCGATCCCCAGATCGTGAAACTTGTTGTCGGTGAAGTTCCAGCCGGTGTGGCAGCCGGAGCAGGCCGCCTTGCCGGTGAACAGGGCGAAGCCGCGCTTGGCCTCGCTCGACATCGCCGCCTCGTCGCCCTCGACCCAACGGTCGAACGGCGCCCAGCCGGAGACGATGGTCCGCTCGTAGGTGGCGATGGCCGTCAGGATCGTGTCCTGCGTCACGCCCTTGCCGGGGAAGAGCGCATCGAACGAGGCCTTGTATTCGGGGATGCGTTTGAGGCGGGCGATGATCTCCGGGAACTTGCCGTCCATCTCGGCATCGGCGGTGATCGGGCCCATCGCCTGCGTCTCGAGGTTCGGCGCGCGCCCGTCCCAGAACAGGGTCGGGATCCAGGCCGCATTGAGCACCGACGGGGCCTTGCGGGCGAGCGGCTTGTTGGTGGCGCCGATCGCGCCGGGAACCGGCACCTCGAAGCCGAAGGACGGGTTGTGGCAGCTCGCGCAGCTCAGGTTCTGCTTGCCGCTCAGGCGGGGATCGAAGAACAGCATCTTGCCCATCGTCGCCAACCGGGGCGAATAGGGCGCATCCTCCGGGAACGGGATGTGCGTCGGCCGCTTGTAGGCGGCCTTGACGGTGTCGAGGCTCTGAGCCCCCGCTGGAGCAAGAGCGAGGCAGCCGACCAAGAGCTGCATCGAAACGATGATGCTAAACTTTGAACGCATCAGACTGACCTGAAAACGCAAATGCCGCTGTTGCGATCTCTTATCAAATAGAAGTCTTAAAAATTTTCGGATTGCACGAAGATTATTGCTTTTATAGTATTGGCCTGATCTCGGGTGCGGCGCCGAAAGATCGCAAATCAACTGATGTAAGAATATAATCCAGATTCTCGTCTCGGAGGCTCGATCGCGCGCGCGCTGCACGTTGTGGGATGTTCGATCTTCACGGGTGCGCGCTGGAAATCTTGCGCGCTCGACGCATGGGAGAGGGAGACTGGCGGGCTTGCCCAGTCCCCTCCAATCGACCGGTGTTCTAGCCTCTCAGATCGAGCAGAACCTTGCCGACCGCCTCGCGGCGGACGAGCACGCCGAGGGCCTCCTCGTAGGCTTCGAGCGGATAGGTGCCGTGGACCTTCACGGTGAGCTTGCCCTCCGCCGCCCAGGCGAGCAGCTGGGCTTGATTCGCACCGTGCGCCTCCGGCTCGCGCTCGACGAAGGCGCCCCAATGAACGCCCTGCACGTCGATGCCCTTGAGCATGATGACGTTGAGGGGGAATTTCGGAATCTCGCCCGCGGCGAAGCCGATCACGAGGAAGCGGCCCTTCCAGCCGAGTGCGCGCATGGCCGGTTCGGCGAGATCCCCGCCGACCGCGTCGTAGACCACGTCGACCCCCCGTTCGCCGGTCAGCCGCCGCAATTCCTCGCGCAGATTGTTCGCCCGGTAGTCGACGAGGTCGTCGGCGCCGTGGGCGCGGGCCGTCTCGAGCTTTTCCGGCGAGGAGGCGCAGGCGATGACACGGGCGCCGAGCAGCTTGCCAAGCTCGACCGCGGCGAGCCCGACCCCGCCCGAGGCGCCGAGGACGACCAGGGTTTCGCCCGGCCGGATGTCGGCGCGGTCCCGCAGCGCGTGGAGCGTGGTGCCGTAGGTGAGCGAGAGCCCGGCGGCGACGGCGTCGGAAACCGACGCCGGTACCCGCGCGAGGCGTTTCACCGGAACCGCGATCCGCTCGCGGGCGGTGCCGTGGCTGAGATGAACCATGACGCGGTCGCCGATGGAAAAATCCTCCACGCCGGGGCCGAGGGCCTCGACCACGCCGCAGGCCTCGCCACCCGGCGAGAACGGAAGCTCGGGCTTCACCTGATAGCGGCCGGCGATGATGAGCGTGTCGAAGAAGTTCAGCGCCGCGACCCGCACGCGCACCAGCGCTTCGCCGGGCCCCGGCACCGGATCGGGCAGATCCGCGATGCTCAGATCCTCCGGCCCGCCGAGCCGGCTGCACACCAGGGCCTTCATGTCCGGGCCGTCTCCCTCAAACCTCGTGACTCACGACGCATTCCCTCCTCTCCGTACGAGGGAGAGGGAGCTCATCGGCACGCGTTCGACGACGCTCATGCCTGCAGGCGCGCCTTGAGCGCAAGACGCTCACGCCCGCTCGTAGGTCCCCGTCAGCAGGCCCTTGGCGATCACGTTGCCCCGAAGCGCATCGAGCAGCGCGCCGCGGCCCGGCGAAGCGGGCAGTTCCGCGGGGCGGGCCAGTGCGAAGATCTGGAAGAGGTAGTGGTGCGGCCCATGCCCCGTCGGCGGATCCGGCGGCAGCCAGCCGTCCTTCAGGAACGAGTTGCGGCCGAGATCGTGCCGAGCGCCGTCGCCGGCCGGGCTCGCGAAGGCCCCTTCCGGAAAGCCCTGGTCTTCCGGTGTCAGGTTCCAGGCGATGAGGTGGACGAGGGGGTTAGGGGAGGGGGCGTCCGGATCCTCGACGAACAGCACCAGACCCGCTGCATCCCTCGGCACGTCGGCGACGGCGAGCGGCGGGGAGAGCCCTTCGCCGTCCGCCGTGTAGCGGGCCGGGATCGGCGCCATGTCGGCAAAGGCTTCGCTCGTCACGCGCAAGGTCGTGGGGGCTTCCGCGGCGACCGTGTGGAACGCGGCCTTCTCCGCGCCGGCCCTGATGCCGGACAGGGCTTCACCGACGGCGTGCGGCAGCTTTTCGAGCATGGGCGACGGTCTCCGCTGAACCTGCGAGATCCCTCAACGAATGCCGCCCGGCTTCGTTCAGAGCGCCTCACGAAACGCCCGGTCAACGACCGTTCTCGTTCTGGCGAGGACAGCGCAGTGGGCGCTGTGTGAGTGACATTCAGGCGGGGCGGTGGGCCGCGACCATGTAGTTCACCCCCGTGTCGCGGCTCGCGCGCCAGGAATCGTTGAGCGGATTGTAGACCACGCCGGTGGTGTCGGTGACGGTGAGGCCGCCCGCCGCGATGTCGGCGGCGAGTTCGGCCGGCGTCACGAACTTCTCCCAATCGTGGGTGCCCCGCGGCAGCCAGCGCAGCACGTATTCGGCGCCGACGATGGCGAGCGCGAAGGAGCGCATGGTCCGGTTGAGGGTGGCGGCGAACAGAAGCCCGCCGGGCTTCACGGTGGTGCAGCAGGCGCGCAGGAAGCCGGCGCGGTCGGAGACGTGCTCGACCACCTCCATGGCGAGCACGATGTCGAAGCGCTCACCCCGCGCGGCCACCGCCTCGATGGTCTCGTCGCGGTAATCGATGGCGAGCCCCTCCGCCTCGGCGTGGGCGCGGGCCGCCGTGACGTTGCCGGTCGCCGGATCGAGGCCGGTGACCGTCGCGCCGAGCCGGGCCAGAGGCTCCGACAGCACGCCGCCGCCGCAGCCGATGTCGATGACGCTCAAGCCCTCCAGAGGAAAGGGCGAGGCCGGGTCGCGATCGAAAGTGCGGCAGGCCTCGTCGCGGATATAGCCGACCCGGACCGGATTGAACTTGTGCAGAACCGCCATCGGCCCGCGCTCGTCCCACCAGCGCGCGGCCAGGGCGTCGAAGCGCGCCACTTCGTCCCGGTCGATCGAGGCACCCGTCATCCGGCGCGCTTTCGTAACGTTTCAACCTGGCATCCGCCCGATGGACACGGCCGGGGGGCCCTTGTACCCGCCGGGCGCATCCCCGGTACAGCCGCGCCGTGTTGTTTTCCGTGTGACGCGGCGCGCCGGCCTCGCGGCCGGGACGGTGGGGACAGGATGAGCAGACCGGACGCGAAATGCCCCGTTTGGTGATGAAATTCGGCGGCACCTCCGTCGCCAACGTCGACCGCATCCGCAACGTGGCGCGCCACGTCGCCCGCGAGGTCGCGGCCGGCTACGAGGTCGCGGTCGTGGTCTCGGCGATGTCGGGCAAGACCAACGAGCTGGTCGGCTGGGTCAAGGATGCCGATCCGCTCTATGGCGCGGCGGAGTACGACACCGTCGTGGCGTCCGGCGAGCAGGTCACCTCGGGGTTGCTGGCGATCGCGCTCAACAAGGACGGCATCAAGGCCCGCTCCTGGCAGGGCTGGCAGATCCCGATCCACACCTCCGACGCGCACGGCTCGGCCCGGATCGAGGGCATCGACCCGACGAACCTCGACGAAGGCTTCAAGCGCGGCGAGGTCGCGGTGATCTCCGGCTTCCAGGGCGTGAACGCCGAGACCGGCCGCATTGCGACGCTCGGACGCGGGGGCTCGGACACCTCGGCCGTGGCCATCGCCGCCGCCATCGGCGCGGAGCGCTGCGACATCTACACGGACGTGGACGGGGTCTACACCACCGATCCGCGCGTGGTGCCCAAGGCCCAGCGCATGGAGCGCGTGACCTTCGAGGAGATGCTGGAGATGGCCTCCCTCGGCGCAAAGGTGCTCCAGGTGCGCTCCGTCGAGCTCGCCATGGTGCACCGGGTGCCGACCACGGTGCGCTCCTCCTTCGATCCCCCCGATGCCGCGCGGCCGGGCACCCTCATCTGCGACGAGGACCAAATCGTGGAACAGCAGATCATCACCGGCATCGCCTTCTCGAAGGACGAGGCGCAGATCACCCTGCGCGCCGTGAAGGACAGCCCCGGCATCGCCGCAGCGATCTTCGGCCCGCTGGCGGATGCCAACATCAACGTCGACATGATCATCCAGACCGTGTCCGGCGACCAATCGACCACCGACATGACCTTCACGGTGCCGGCGGCCGAGTACGAGCGCTCCCGCGCCATCCTCGATGCCCAGCGCGACACGATCCAGTTCGGCCAGATCGAGGGCGCCACCGATGTCGTGAAGGTGTCGGCGATCGGCGTCGGCATGCGCTCGCATGCGGGCGTTGCAGCCAAGGCCTTCCGGGCGCTGGCGCAGAAGGGTATCAACATTCGCGCCATCACCACCTCCGAGATCAAGTTCTCGGTCCTGATCGACGCGGCCTACACGGAGCTTGCCGTGCGCACGCTCCACTCGCTATACGGCCTCGACCAGGCCTGACCGTTCCCGTCGGCGTCCGCCCCACGGCTCACCAGCCAGGGTTGCGCCGGCCGACCCGGATTGACGACACGATGCCCGCTGCGCCCGGAGGCCCGCGCCTGCTGCTGCGCCGGCTCCGCGAAGCCATGGCGGAGCCGGTCAGTCCGCAGCAGCGCCTCGACCGGATCGTCGTCCTCATCGCGGCGAACGTGATCGCCGAGGTGTGCTCGGTCTATGTGGTGCGCGATGACAACACCCTCGAACTGTTTGCAACCGAGGGTTTGAACCGCGACGCGGTCCACATCACCCGCATGCGCGCCGACGAGGGCCTCGTCGGCCTGATCGCCAAGACCGCCGAGCCGCTGGCGCTGTCCGACGCGCAGTCGCATCCCTCATTCTCGTATCGGCCGGAAACGGGCGAGGAGATCTACCACGCCTTCCTCGGCGTGCCGCTGCTGCGGGCCGGGAATACGCTCGGCGTGCTGGTGGTGCAGAACAAGACCTACCGGGTTTATTCCGAGGAGGAGATCGAGGCGCTCCAGACCACCGCCATGGTGCTGGCGGAGCTGATCGCCTCGGGCGAACTCCAGGCGCTCGCCCCCGGCGCCGGCAGTGCCGCGCGCCGCCCGGTGAGTCAGCGCGGCGTCGCGCTCGCCGACGGGATCGGGCTCGGCCACGTCGTGCTGCACGAGCCGCGCATCGTCGTGAAGACGCTGATCGCCGAGAACGTCGAGCGCGAGGTCGAGCGGCTGGAATCGGCCATCGAGGATGTGCGCTCGGCCATCGATGAACTGGTCGAGCGCGGCGAAGGCCTCAGTTCGGGCGAGTCCCGCGAGATTCTCGAGACGGT
This sequence comes from Pseudomonadota bacterium, assembly GCA_023422485.1. Lineage (GTDB taxonomy): Bacteria > Pseudomonadota > Alphaproteobacteria > Rhizobiales > Beijerinckiaceae > Methylobacterium. Next base: position 7,167 of record JAGTAM010000272.1, read on the forward strand.
TCGCATGTTCGCCCACGACAAGGGCTGGCTGCGGCGGATGCGCGAGGCGGTCCAATCGGGCCTGACGGCGGAGGCCGCGGTCGAGCGGGTGCAGTCGGACAACCGCGCCCGGATGCTGCGCCAGAGCGACCCTTACCTGCGCGACCGCCTGCACGACCTCGACGACCTCGCCAACCGCCTACTGCGCCGCCTCGTCGGCCAGGAGGGGCGGGGCGGCGACGGGTTGCCGGAGAACGCGATCCTGGTCGCCCGCTCCATGGGGCCGGCCGCACTCCTCGACTACGACCGGGCGCGCCTGCGCGGCGTCGTGCTGGAGGAGGGGGGCCCGACGAGCCACATCGCCATCGTGGCGCGAGCGCTCGGCATCCCGGCGGTCGGCGAGATCGCCAACGCCACGGGCCTGTGCGATTCGGGCGACGCGATCATCGTCGACGGCCTCTCCGGCGAGGTCCAGATCCGGCCGACCCCCGAGGTCGAGGCCTCCTACGCCGAGATGGTGCGCCTGCGCGCCCGGCGGCAGGAGCAGTACCGCGCCTTGCGCGAGGTGCCCGCCGTCACGAAGGACGGCGTGAAGATCGGCCTGCATCTCAATGCCGGCCTGCTGGTCGATCTCAGCCATCTGAACGAGACCGGGGCGGAGGGCGTCGGCCTGTTCCGCACCGAGCTGCAATTCATGATCGCCGAGCGGATGCCCTCGGCGGCCGAGCAGCAGACGCTCTACGAGGCAGTCTATTCGGCCACCGGCGACCTGCCGGTCACGATCCGCACCCTCGACATCGGCGGCGACAAGATCCTCCCCTACATGCCGGCTCTGGAGGAGGAGAACCCGGCGCTCGGCTGGCGAGCGATCCGCATCGGCCTCGACCGGCCGGCGCTGCTGCGGGTGCAGTTGCGGGCGCTCCTCAAGGCGGCGGCGGGCCGCCCGATCAAGATCATGTTCCCGATGGTCGCCACCGTCGAGGAATTCGTGCGCGCCCGCGACATCGTCGAGCGCGAGAAGGCGCACTTACGCCGCCACGGCTACCTTCTGCCCAGTGATTGCCGCCTCGGCGCGATGGTCGAGGTGCCCTCGCTGCTGTTCCAGATCGACGAGATCGCCCGCGAGGCGGACTTCCTGTCGGTCGGCTCTAACGACCTGATGCAGTTCCTGTTCGCGGTCGATCGCGAGAACCGGCGCGTGGCCAACCGCTTCGATCCCTTGTGCGGGGCGGCGATGCGCGCCTTCCGCCTGATCGCCGAGCGCGCGACCGCGCAAGGCTGCCCCGCCACCGTCTGCGGCGAGATCGGCGGCCGCCCGCTCGAGGCGCTGGCGCTGAGCGGCCTCGGCTTCCGCGAGTTCTCGATGTCGCCGGCCGCGATCGGCCCGGTCAAGGCGATGGTCCTCTCCGCTCATGCCGGCGAGGTCGCGCAGCTGATCGAGTCCGAGCTGACCCGCGTCACCGACGGCGCCTCGGTCCGGCCGGCGCTCACGGCGTATGCGAAGGCGAACGGCGTGCCTATCTGACACGCTGTCGGCCGGGCCGAATCTTCAACTTCCGTCAATTGTCAGATCCATCGCGAGTATAGTCAGGGCGATGACCCCCATTCCTTCCGATCGCCTCGACGCCATCCTGGCTCGGCATGCCTTCGTCACGGCGCAACTCGCCGACGGCTCGGCCGAGGCCGAGACGATCGTGCAGCTCTCCCGCGAACTGTCGGAACTCGACGGCGTCGTCGCGGCGATCCAGCATTACCGGGCGGCGGAGGCCAATCTCGCCGGCATCCGCGCGTTGATCGACGAGCCCGGCGGCGATCCCGAGATGCGTGCGCTCGCGGCCGAAGAGAAACCCGAAGCCGAGGAGGCGCTGGAGGCGGCCCACCGCGCGCTGCAGCTCATGCTGCTGCCCAAGGATGCGGCCGACGAGAAGAGCGCGATCCTCGAAATCCGCGCCGGCACCGGCGGCGACGAGGCCGCCCTGTTCGCGGGCGCCCTGTTCCGGATGTACGCGAAATACGCCGAGTCGAAGGGCTGGCGCGTCGAGGTGATCTCGGAGAGCGAGGGCACGGTCGGCGGCTATCGCGAGGTGGTGGCCGAAGTGAAGGGCCGCTCCGTGTTCTCGCGGCTCAAGTTCGAGAGCGGAGCCCACCGCGTCCAGCGCGTGCCAGATACCGAGACGCAGGGGCGCATCCACACCTCCGCCGCCACCGTCGCCGTGCTGCCGGAGGCGGAGGAGGTCGATGTCGTCGTCAACGAGGCCGACCTGAAGATCGACACCATGCGGGCGCAGGGCGCCGGCGGCCAGCACGTCAACAAGACGGAATCGGCGATCCGCATCACCCACATTCCGACCGGCGTGGTGGTGTTCGTGCAGGAGGAGCGCTCGCAGCACAAGAACCGCGCCCGCGCCATGGCGCTGCTGCGGGCCAAGCTGTTCGACGCCGAGCGCACCGCCAAGGATTCGGCGCGGGCCGCCGACCGCAAGGCGCAGGTCGGCTCCGGCGACCGCTCCGAGCGCATCCGCACCTACAATTTCCCGCAAGGGCGCGTCACCGACCACCGCATCAACCTGACCCTCTACAAGCTGGAGGAAGTGATGGCCGGCCCGGCGCTCGACGAGGTGATCGACGCGCTGGTCACCGAGCATCAGGCCGAACTTTTGGCGGCCGAGGGGATGGCGTGATCCCTGACCGGGTGGGGCACTACGAAACCCTTCTCCCGCCGGAGCACGGGCTTGCCCGAGATCCGCGAGCGTTTGCTCAAGCCGGGCGGGCCCGGATGCGACGGGGGAGAAGGCGCGGACACATTCCGCGCTGTCCGGCATGAGCTTTGATCACACCCTCTCCCGTGAAGCCGCCCTGCGCCATCTCGTTCGGGGCTTTGAAGAGGCCGGCCTGCCGGACGCGCGCACGGATGCCCGCTTCCTCGCCCTGCACGCCCTCGCGCTCACCCCTCTCGACCTGTCGCTCCGCGGGCGCGAGCCGATCGGCGCCGCCGGTGCGCGCGCTCTGAGTGACGCCGCTTCGCGCCGGCTCGCGGGCGAGCCCGTGGCGCGAATCATCGGCGCCTGGGAGTTCTGGGGGCTGCCCTTCGCCCTCTCGCCGGAGACGCTGGTGCCGCGGCCCGACACCGAGAGCGTGGTGGAGGCCGCGCTGCGGCTGTTTCCCGAAAGGGATGGTCGACTGCGCCTGATCGATCTCGGCACCGGCACCGGCTGCATCCTCGTGGCGCTGCTGCACGAGCGCGCCAAAGCCTTCGGCATCGGTCTCGACCGGGCGGCGGGCGCGCTCGCGGTCGCGGGCCGGAACGCGGCGGGCAACGGCGTCGGCGACAGGGCCGCCTTCCTCTGCGGCTCCTGGCTCGATGCCTTGACCGGGCCGTTCGACCTGATCGTCTCGAACCCGCCCTATATCGCCGCCTCCGTCGTCGCCACGCTCGCGCCGGAGGTGCGCCTGCACGATCCGCACGCCGCCCTCGACGGTGGCGCCGACGGCCTCGACGCCTACCGGGCGATTCTTGCCGGGATCGCGCAACGGCCCGGCCTGCTCGCCGCGGGCGGCGCCCTCGTCCTGGAGATCGGCTACGACCAGGGGGCGGCGCTCACCGACCTCGCGCGGGTAATGGGATTCGAGGATGTGAATGTCGGCCGGGAGCTCGCCGGCAACGACCGGGTCGTCACGCTTCGGCCATCCTTGGCGGGCAGGTGACGGAACGAAGAAGTGAATCGGCCGGTGCGGCAGGGCGCAAAACGCCCCGCAAAATGCCACGGACGCCGCAGAAATTCGGCATAAGCCGCGATTGCTCCGAAAAAATGCTTGTTGTCGAGGGCGTCAGTCACTAGCTTAGATATGCAGACCGCCAACGGCCCGTTGAGCGTCTCTCGCAAAACACCCGCTGCGCCGTTACGGCCAAGGGGTTCCCGAATTCCGGGAGTTTTGTGAGGCACTCTTCAAGACGGTATCGGCAGGATCGGTTTTGACCGTGTCCTCCGGCCTCGGACGGTCTTCCCACCATCGAGCGGACGCGCTCCGGCAGTCGCGGTCAGGCTCGGTGGGATCGAACCTGACAGTCGAGGGATGTCTCGCGGCGCGCCGAACGGAGCGCAGCCACCGGACGAGCGGCAAACATCGCGGGATGTGCGCGCTCGGGTGCCTCGCGCCCGGCCCGCTTCGCCCGCGAGCAGGGCTCCGGCGCTGTCAGTCACGCTGAGCGACAGGTTAACGAGGGTCAATCGAGGCCGATGAGACCAAACCAGAATCGACGGATGCGGGGTCGCAATCGGCCCAAGGGTCCGAATCCGCTGACGCGCTCCTACGAGTCGAACGGTCCCGACGTCAAAATCCGCGGCACCGCCCAGCATATCGCCGACAAGTACGCGCAGCTCGCTCGCGACGCCCTGGCGAGCGGCGATCCGGTCGCGGCTGAGAACTACTTCCAGCACGGCGAACACTATTTCCGCATCATCACCAGTGCCCAGGAGCCGGGCCGTCCCCAGGTCAGCCAGGGCTATGCCCGCAACGGCTTCGACGAGGACGAGGAGGGCGACGACGAGACCGTCCAGGGTCAGGGCCAGGGCGCCGAGGGCGGCCGCCAGGGCTTCGGCTACGGCAGCGACGAGTACGGCGACCCGACCCAGCAGCCCCAGCCGTTCGAGCGCCACGACTTCGACGGCCGGAACCAGGGCCGCGACCGCAACGAGCGCGGAGACCGGAACCAGCGTTTCCAGGGCCGCGACCGCAACGAGCGCGGTGACCGCAACGATCGCGGCCAGCGCTTCGAGGGCAACCGTCAGGACTACAACCGCGGCGAGCCGCGGCAGGACTTCCGCCAAGATCGCCAGGACCGGCCTGAGCGTCAGGACCGGCCCGACCGCCAGGATCGATCCGAGCGTCAGGACCGCCAGGACTATCCCCGTCAGGACGGTCATCGCCAGGAATACCGGCAGGACCGGCGCCAGGATTACCGGCAGGATTTCGGGCAGCCGCCTCAGGAAGGCCGTGAGGGCCCGCGTGAGAACCGCCGCGACGCCGCGCGCTTCGAGAACGGTCGTCCCGAACCGTCCGAGGCCCCGCGTCAGGAGCCTCGCCAGGAATCGCGGCAGGAGCCGCGTCAAGAGGCACGCCCGGTCGAGCCGCGTCAGGAAACCCGCGCCGAGGCCGCTCCGCGCTCCGAGGGGCCGGTGCGTCCTGACAGCCCGGCGCCGCGGCGCGGGCGTGGCCGCGCGAGCGAGGCCAGCCGTGCGGCGGCAGCC
>JAGTAM010000324.1 GCA_023422485.1 Pseudomonadota bacterium
TGTCAGACCTCTGGGAGGGAGCGGGCACGAAAAAGGCGGCCGGTTTCCCGGCCGCCCTTCGCGCGCATCCGATATTTAGATCTCAGTAGCCGTAATCGTAGTAGCCGCCGTAGGCCGGGCGTCCGTAATAGCGGTCGCGGGCATAGGCGTCGCGCGCCGCGCCGGCCGCGATCGCGCCGGCCGCGAGCCCCGCGATGCCAAGACCGACCGCGGCGCCGGTGCCGATACCGCGACGGCGACCGCCGTAATAGGCGCGCGGGCCGTAGCCGCCATGGTAATGACCGTGGTGATGTCCGTAGCCGCGACCATAAGGGCGTGCGTCAGCAGAGGTAGCGGTCAGAGTGCCGACCGAGATCAGGGCGGCGGTCACGAGGGCGAGTTTACGCATAGCGTCCTTTCTGATTCAGAACCGACTTGCCAAAAGCATCTTGGCGACCAAACACCCGAGCTTTGCCGGAAGTTCCCGCGTGAAAGTTCCTGCCAAGTCAGGCATCGTGTCCGGGAAGGATTGAGTCCCTCGCCGAAGTGCGGTTCCTCTCGATTGGAATGGATGATGGCGCCGGCTGCCTGAACGAATTCTGAAACGGATCGAGGCGAGTCATTCTCACGCTTTGACGAGGCGGTCGAAAGCCATCAGTGTTTCAACCAAGCCGGGAAGGTCGGCGAGCGCCACCATGTTCGGCCCATCGGAGGGGGCGCGGTCGGGATCGGGGTGGGTCTCGATGAAGACGCCTGCCACGCCGACCGCCACCGCGGCGCGGGCGAGCACCGCAACGAACTCCCGCTGCCCGCCGGAGGTGGCGCCCTGACCTCCGGGCTGCTGCACAGAGTGCGTCGCGTCGAACACCACCGGGGCGCCGCCCGTGACGCGGGCCATGATCGGCAGCGAGCGCATGTCGGAGACAAGCGTGTTGTAGCCGAAGGAGGCGCCTCGCTCCGTGACGATGACGTTTGGATTGCCGGCCTGCGTCACCTTGGCGGCGACATGGGCCATGTCCCAGGGCGCCAGGAACTGGCCCTTCTTCACGTTGACTGCGCGCCCCGTGGCGGCGGCGGCAAGCAGGAGGTCGGTCTGACGGCAGAGGAAGGCCGGGATCTGCAGGATGTCGACGGCCTGCGCCGCCCGCTGGCACTGCTCGGCCTCGTGCACGTCGGTGAGGACGGGAAGGCCGAGGTTCTCGCGGATCTCGGCGAAGACCGGCAAGGCCTCGTCGAGGCCGACGCCGCGGGCCGAGTTGCCGGAGGTGCGGTTGGCCTTGTCGAAGGAGGATTTGAACACGAGGCCGATGCCGAGTTTGCTCGCCATCTCCTTGAGGGCGGCGGCGACTTCGAGGGCGTGATTGCGTCCTTCGAGCTGGCACGGGCCGGCGATCAGCGCCAGCGGCAGATGGTTGGCGAAGGCGACGCCGCCGGTCTGGACGACGGGGCCGGGATTGGGTGCGGTCTCGGGCATGTGCCCGCTCTAGCCCGGCCCCGCCGTGCGGGAAAGTCCGCGGCGCGGGCGATCCGCCGCCAGGTGACACAGGCTGCCGACACCGAATCCATCCGCTCGGTCGCCGGGATCGCAACGCAGCACCGCGCCGCCGACGCGGCCGAGCTGCGGCGTGCCGGTCAGCAGACTGTCCTGATGCAGGCGCAGGGCGAGGGCTTCCACCGGCTCGGCCGGCGCACCGGCCAGCGTCCGCGCGGCGAGCCCGATCAGGACGAAGAAGGCGCGCGGCGGCTCGCGCCGATCCGAGCGGAACAGGAGCCGCCGCGGCGCCGTGCAATCGAGACTCATCCGGTCGGCATCGGCGGCACGGAACACCACGAGCGAGCCGCTGCGCCCGGCCAGGGCGGCGCCGGTGCCGCGGATCAGCCGGACGGTCAGGCCATCGCAGGAATCAGCCCGCACAGCCGATCCGAGGAAGAGGAGGACAAGGCCGGCGAGAAGGGCGCGCAGGGTCATGCGGCGGTCCTTAGCATGGCCGTGTCGGTCACGCCGCTTCGCCGAGCATGGCGCGGCGCTGGCGGTCGAGTTCCTCGCTGTAGCGCTTCAGCGTGTGGCTCTCCGTCAGCAATCCAATGACCTTGCGGCTCTGCGCATCGTCGAGCACGGCGAGGGTCTCACTCTCGGCCTCGTCGAAGGCCGCCGCCGCCTGCTTGACGCTCATATCGGCGAGCAAAAACGATTTCGGATAGCGGACGACGTCGGAAAGACGCGGCGTCTCGCCGTCATTCTCGGCGGCGCGGGCATGGGCCTCGGGCACGAGGACGACGCCCGCATAGCGGTCGTGCTCGTCCACCACGATTACCCGCGAGGGCGAGCCCAGCGGATGCGCGCGAAGGAACGTCGCCATCGGCGTGTCGAGCGCGACCGGCCGGATGTCCTTGCGCATCATCCGCCCCACGGTGAGGTTGCGCATCCAGCCGACATCGTGGGCGCTGCGGATGGTCTCGCCGCGCAGGTGGAAGCGCCAAGTGGCGAAGGAGTAGCCGAAGGTCTTCCGCACCGTCAGGGACGACGCGATCACCGAGGCGAGCACGAGCCCGGTCACGGGGAAGCTTCCGGTCATCTCGAGGGCGAGGAAGGTCATGGTGAGGGGCCCGCCGACGATGGCGACGGCAAACGCGCTCATGCCAACCACGGCGTAGCCGACGGGGGCGAGGCCGAACGCTTCGAAACCGGGCCAGACCATCGGCGCAAGGCCGGCGAACAGGCGGCCGACCAGCGCGCCGAGGAACAGCGAGGCGAAGAACAGGCCGCCACGAAAGCCCGAGCCAATCGACATCGCGGACGCCGCCGCCTTGGCGACGACGAGTCCGGCGAGGGCTCCGAGCCCAACGGTCGCTTCGGGCGCGAGATAGATGTGGAGCGCCCCGTGTCCGGCGGACAGCACCTGAGGCGTCGTCGCCAGTGCAAGACCTCCGACGCACAGTCCGCCAAGGATCGGCCGCAGCGGCGCGGGCAGATGCGAGGCGCGAAAGCCGTGCTCCACCAGCGTGACGCCGCGCATCAGTAGCACCGCGAGCCCGGCACAGACGAGCCCGAGGGCGAGGCAAGGCAGCGTGTCGCCGGCATCCACCGCCGTGTTCTTGGCCAGCGCCAGCGCGCCGACATCGACGAAAGCGGGCTGTGGCGCCAGTGCCCGCATCACCAGACTGCCGCACAGGGCCGCGACAACGACGGGGGCGAGCGTCGCGATGGTGTAGGTGCCGATGATGAGTTCGAAGGCGTAGAACGCGCCGGTGAGCGGCGAGCCGAACGCGGCAGCGATGGCGGCGGCCGAGCCGCAGCCGACCAGGGTGCGCAGGTCCGATCGGCGCATCTCGAAGGCGATGCCGAGCCGGGAGGCGATCCCCGCCGCGACCTGCGTATAGCCCGCCTCCAGCCCGACCGAGGCGCCGCTTCCGTTCGAGACCATGTTCTGCACCGCCACGTCGAGGGAGCCGCGCAGCGACATCCGCCCGCCATGCAGCGCGTTGGCCTCGATCGGATCGACAACGGCGCGCTTGTTCCTGCCACGGCCCCGGGTCGAAATCAGGAGCAGCAGGCCGAGAACCGCACCGCCCAGGGCTGGGGCCAGGAAGGGCAAACCCATCAGGCCCTCGGAGGGAAGGTCCGTGAGGCTGCTCAGGCGCTGGCCGGCGGGAAGCCGATAGAGCATCTCGCGCAGGAACTGGCTGGCGCCGCTCATGGCCGCAACGGTGAAGCCTCCGACACAACCCGTGACGGCTGCGAGCAGCACGAGGGCCACTTCGCTTCCCCGCACCCAGGCCCGAAGCCGTGCCGGCGCCTGAACCAGTGGGGCCATGGCAGGGGGAGATGTGGAGGGACTCATCGCACTCGTGGGGATTGGGAGCCGGGTGGAGGCCATGGCGCCTATGCGCTGGCGGTCTAGCACCCGTGGATCGACGGTGCGAACCGTCGTGAGAGGCATTCAAGGCGCTTGAAATGCCGCGAGCCTCGCGATAAGTCCCCCTCACGTGCCGCCGTAGCTCAGTTGGTTAGAGCACTAGATTGTGGATCTAGGGGTCCCCCGTTCGAGCCGGGGCGGTGGTACCATACAATTTGGTACGAATTCGAAGGGGTTGGCGCTGTGCCAGCCCCTTCTTCGTTTCGGCCCAGTTCCCTGAAGGCAACTTCGAGACATCAGGGAAAAGCGGGACAACGCGGCCGTTGTCCCGCCGCTCGGGCGGTTCAGCTCACCACGACCGGCTTCACAATCGGCGAGCGGGTGAGGCTCTGGATCTCGCGCGGCGGCCGTCCGGCCTTCTGCGCGATCTCGGCCTCCTGCTCGGCGATGAGCTGGCGGGCCGGCTCGTCGCCGTCGAGGCCGCCGAGGATTTCCATCGGCACGCGCCGGTTCGAGGCGCGTGTGCCGTCCGCGAAGACGACGTCGAAGAGGACGAAGCCGCGCTGCTGCGGCAGAGATTTGGTGCGCTTGGACATGCGCGCTGATAGGCGGCCTTGAACGATTTGAGCAATGGCGGCGGACGCAGGCGGGGCCATACACCGCGGATCGGCCGGAAAGGGCAGTGATGAACGAGTGGGTTCACCTCGAAACCGGTGATGTGCCCGGCGGAGGCAAGAGCCTCGCTTTGATGCAGCGGGGCAACGAGTTCTCGATCGTCGTCGGCACCATCGAGCTGATGAACAGCACGCGCGGCGATTCGGAGGAGGCACTGGCCTCGCTCACCTGCGCCCGGCTGTCGGGACGGCCGGCACCGCGCGTCTTGATCGGCGGTCTGGGCATGGGGTTCACGCTGCGTGCCGCCCTGCAGGGGCTCGGTCCGGACGCGCGGATCGTCGTCGCCGAACTCGTCCCTGCGGTGGCGGCCTGGGCACGCGGACCGCTGGCCCCGGTCTTCGGCGATTGCCTGGATGATCCGCGGGTCGAACTTCGCG
>JAGTAM010000362.1 GCA_023422485.1 Pseudomonadota bacterium
CCCCTCTCCCGACCCTCGCTGACGCGAGGGCCACCCTCCCCCGCAGAGGGGGGAGGGCTTCCCGCCCTTAACCCTGAAGGCCCCGCCCGATGCTGAGCCTCAGCTTCACGCCCCTCGTGCCCTGGCCGGTGCTCGCCGCCTTCGGTGTCCTGGCCGCGATCCTCGCCGTCGTCGCGGTGCTCGCCCGCGGGCGCACGGCGCTGTTGCGGGCGGTGGCGCTCGGCCTCGTCGTGCTCGCGCTGGCCAACCCGTCGCTGGTGCGCGAGGACCGCGACCCGGTGAAGGACGTCGCCGCCATCGTCGTCGACCGCTCCGGCTCGCAGACGCTCGGCGATCGCCCGGCCATGACCGACGCGGTCAAGGCCGAGCTGGAACGCCGCTTCGGCGCGCTCACGAACATCGAGCCCCGCTTCATCGAGGTCGGCGACGCGCAGGGCTCGGAGGGCGACGACGGCACCAAGCTGTTCACCGCACTGACCCAGGCGCTCGCCGACGTGCCGCCGGAGCGGATCGCCGGCGTGGTGATGCTCACCGACGGCGTGGTGCACGACATCCCCGCCTCGCTGGCGACGCTCGGGCTGAAGGCGCCGCTGCACGTCCTCGTCACCGGAAGGCCGGACGAGCGCGACCGCCAGATCAAGATGCTGGAAGCCCCCCGCTTCGGCATCGTCGGCAAGGACGTGACCCTGCGCGGCGAGGTGATGGAGCGCGGCGGCACCGGCACGGCGGTCGTCACCGTGCGCCGCGACGGCGAGGAGATCGACCGGCAGAGCATCGCGACGGGCGTGCCGTTCTCGCTCACCACGCATATCGAGCACGGCGGCCCGAACGTCGTCGAGATCGAGGTCGAGCCGCTGCCCGGCGAACTCACCACGGTGAACAACCGCGCGGTGCTGCCGATCGAGGGAATTCGCGAAAAACTCAGGGTGCTGCTCGTCTCCGGCGAGCCGCACCAGGGTGAGCGCACGTGGCGCAACCTCCTGAAGTCGGACGCCTCCGTCGATCTCGTCCACTTCACGATTCTCAGGCCGCCCGAGAAGCAGGACGGCACGCCGATCTCAGAACTCTCGCTGATCGCCTTCCCGACCCGCGAGCTGTTCGTTCAGAAGATCAAGGATTTCGACCTCATCATCTTCGACCGCTACGCCAACCAGAGCGTGCTGCCGCAGGCCTATTTCGACAACATCGTCCGCTACGTCCGCGAGGGCGGCGCGCTGCTCATCGCCGCAGGTCCCGAATTCGCCGGTCCCGCCAGCCTCGCCCGCACCCGGCTCGCGACGATCCTGCCGGGCGATCCGTCGATGAAGGTGGTCGAGCAGCCGTTCAAGGCCGCGCTCACCGAGACCGGCCACCGCCACCCCGTCACCCGGGCGCTGCCGGGCTCGGAAGCCAACCCGCCGGCCTGGGGCGACTGGCTGCGCATCGTCTCGGCGCAGACCCGGCCGGGCGTGCAGCCGATCCTGTCCGGCGCCAACGGTCTGCCGCTCCTGGCGCTGTCGCGCGAGGACAAGGGCCGCGTCGCCCTGATGCTGTCGGATCAGGCCTGGCTCTGGGCTCGCGGCTACCAGCAGGGCGGGCCCTATCTCGACCTGCTGCGGCGCCTCGCCCACTGGCTGATGAAGGAGCCGGCCCTCGAAGAGGAGGCGCTGCGCGCGCAGACCACGGGACGCGGCCGCGAGATCCGCATCGAGCGCCAGACCATGGCCGAGGAGGCGGGCCCCGTCACGATCACCGGCCCGACCGGCAAGGAGCGTTCGCTCGACCTGACCAAGGCCGAGACCGGCCTGTTCACCGCGACCTTCGAGGCCGAGAGCCTCGGCCTCCACACCATTCGCTCGGGCAACCTCGTTGCCTTCGTCAGCGTCGGCCCGGCCAACCCGCGCGAACTCGCCGACGTGTTCAGCGACACCGAGCGGCTGAAGGGTGTGACCGAAGGCTCCGGCGGCACGATCCGCCGGGTGGCGGCCTCCGGCGGCGGGATCGAGGTGCCCCGGCTCCAGATCACCCGCGGCGGCCGGCTCGGGGGCGCCGACTGGATCGGCTTCCGCCCGAGCGACAGCGCCACCGTGCGCGGCGTCGAGGTCTATCCCCTCGGCATCGGCCTGTGGGCACTGGTGGCGCTCGCCGCCGCCGTGCTGGCGATGTGGCTGGTGGAGGGGCGGCGCGGGCGCGCGGCCTGACCTGAGATGGCTCTGTCCGACCGGGCTTCACCTGTGTAAAGCCGGTCGGGCATGACCGAATCCCTCCCGTTTCTGGCCGGCGGCGGTGAAGCCGCCCGCATGATCGCCGAGCGCGACTGGACGGATCATCCCCTCGGCCCGCCGCAGACCTGGCCGGAATCGCTGCGCACGGCGCTCAGCCTCATCCTGAATTCGCCCGAGAGCATGATCCTGGCCTGGGGGCCGGATCTGCACTTCTTCTTCAACGACACCTACTTCCCGCTGCTCGGCCCGCGCCTGTCCTGGGCCATGGGCGAGCGATTCGACCGGGTCTGGGCCGATGGCTGGGACCAGGCCAAGCCGATCATCGACGACGCCTTCGCGGGGAGGAGCCGCCGCTTCGAGGACCTGCCGTGGAAACTCGCCACCGACCGCGGCGAGGCCGACACGTGGTGGAGCTTCTCCTACTCCCGGGTGCTCGACGGCGAGGGCCGCATCGCTGGCCTGTTCATCTTCACCAACGAGACGACC
>JAGTAM010000151.1 GCA_023422485.1 Pseudomonadota bacterium
GCGGCGGGATGTTGGCGTTGAGCGCGTCGATCTCCGCCTCCAGCCGCTGCACCTGGGCGGCGACGACGCGCAGGGGCTCATAGCCCAGCGGCTTGTCGCTCGGCGGGGTGGCGAGATCGGCGCCCAGATCGAACAGGTCGTTCTGGATGCGCGCCAGCATCGCATCGAGGGCGGGTTCGGCGGTGAGGCGGGCGAGCCCGATGCAGGCATTGGTCTCGTCGACGGTGCCGTAGGCCTCCACCCGCAGATCCGCCTTCGAGCGGCGCTCGCCGTTGGCCAGCCCGGTCGTGCCCTGGTCGCCGGTGCGGGTGTAGATGCGGTTGAGCTTGACCACGGCGTCCCTCCCGCGGGCCCGCTGTTCTCGAAATGAAAGACCCGCCGGGCGATGTTTCGCGCCCGGCGGGTCTTTGCAAGCCGTAAAAGTCCGATGGACCGCGAAAGCGGCCGGCGGTCAGAAGGTGTAGCCGAGCTTGCCGCCGAAATTGGTCAGGCCGCGGTTGTCGCCGCACAGGCCGGCATTCGACATGTGCTCGACGGTGGCCATCACGCTCCAGTGCTCGTCGATGCGGAAGCCGAGCGCTGCCGCCTCGCGGAACAGCGGGTTGCAGCCCAAAGCATTGAAGCCGTAGGGCGCGTTCGCCTTCAGGCCGGTATAGCCGTTATGCGCCGCGCCGCCGAAGAAGCCTTCGAGGAACACGCGCCGGTTCAAGGTCTCGGGGAACAGGTCCACGGTCCAGGTCGCGCCGATATAGGCGTAGCTGGTGCGGCCACCGGTGTTGTAGCTGCCGCCCACCGTCGGACGCGGCACGAAGGCCTGCCAGAACGGGTCGGTGGTGATCTGCGGCTTGGCGAACAGGATTTCGCCGTTGACGTTCGCGGTGCTGAAGCCCGGCAGCTTGCCCTCGGCGCTGCCCGGATCCTGAACCGAGCCGCCGATGCGAACCTCGGACACGATGGAGTAGGGCTGGACGGGAGCGAAGTAGGGGGGCGGTGCGGGAGCCCGGGCGGCGCGGAGATCGGCGGCCTGCGTGGCCGTGACGGCCGTGCCGGCGAGGACGCCGACAAAAATCCGGGCAAGAGGTGACTTCATCGGCGGTCGATCCGTCCGTTTCAACCCGCCTCGAATATCACGGCGCCGGAGGCGCAGCCCGCGGATTCATCCCCCTCCGCCGCTTTTGCCGCGTCGGTGGGGCGTGGACGCCACACTTCGATTGCGCTTGTCCTCGCCGTCGATACCTGCGCCCGCGGCGCGGCATTGAACGCGCAGGGTGTAATATCGGATGAAATGCATCCTATGGCACTGCCCCGCGTTAAGCTGAGCGGTCTAATCTCAGCGACAGGCCGGTGCTGGAGGAAGCGATGCGGACGACGATGGGCATGGTGGGTGCGATGGTTCTGGCTGCCGGCATGGGGCCGGCCCGGGCCGGGGACGATGCCCGGTTGACCGGGCTATGGAAGCTCGTCTCCTACGAGGTCGAGGTGCGCCAGAACGGCGAGAAGCTGCCGGTGATGGGCAAGCACCCGACCGGTTACGCCTACGTCACGCCGGAGAAGCGCATCTTCTTCGTCCTGACCGGGGAGGACCGCAAGCCCGCCGAGACCGAGGCGCAGCGTGCCGCCCTGATGAGCACCCTCGTTTCCTATTCCGGGAAGATCAGCCTCGACGGTGACAGTTGGACGGCCGATGTCGATGTCGCCTGGGACCCGAAATGGGTCGGGACGAAACAGACCCGGATGTTCAAGATCGAGGGCGAGCGGCTGCAGGTGCTGACCCCCTGGCGCGTCATGCCGAACTGGGCCGATCGGGGCGAGACCCGCAGCATCGTCACCTTCGAGCGCGGGAAGGAGTGACCGGGACACTGCCCAGGATATCTGATCCGGGGCAACGCTCTCCCCTTGTTATCGCATCGTCCCGAACGCCGGCGGCCACCTTTCGGGACGATGCTCAAGAGTGGGCAGCATTCAGGCCGCCCGCCACCAGACGACACCCATGATGACGATGATCGCCACGAATTGCAGGAGCACGCGCAGGCGCATCAGCTTCTGCGAGAGATTGGCGCTGCCGCCCCGCATCATGTTGACGAGGCCGAGGAGGAGCACCACGGCGACGGCGAGGCAGGCGAGAAGGACGAGCTGGTTGGCGGACATGGGTCGGTGATCTCGTGAGGGACCGTGCTCGCGCGAGCACGGTCCGAATGGTGGTTCTTGGGCGGTTCTTTACAGCGTCAGTTCCGGCGCAGCAGGCGCTCGAAGTAATCGAGTTCCTCCTGCGGACGCGAGGGGTCGCCGAGCTTTCGCCGCAACTCCTCCATGATCCGCCGGGCGCGCTGCACCGCGGATTCGTCGGCATTGGGCACCCTGACATTGCCGTTGGAGAGGTCGCGACCGCGGGTCGGGCGGCCGAGGGGATCGTCGTCGGCGGAGCCCGAGCGGCCCTGCCGGCCCGGCGACTGTCCGTCCTTCTGGCCCTCGCCTTGTCCCTCGCCCTCGGCCATCTGCTGCATCTGCTTCTGCATGCCTTCGGCGCCGCGCTTCAGGCCGTCGAGGGCGCGGCCCTGGGCATCCACCGCGTCGCCGCTGCGGCCGCGGCCGAGCGCCTCCTCGGCCTCGCGCATGGCCTCCTCGGCATCGGCCAGACCTTCCTCGCCCTGAAGCCCCTGCTGCTTCATCCGGTTCTTGAGGTCCTGGAGCTGCTCGCGCAGGCTCTGCTGGCGCTGGCCCGTGCTCTGGCCCTGCTGCCCGCCGCCCTGCCCCTGCTGGCCTTGACCTTGCTGGCCCTTTTGCCCCTGGCCCCGCTGCCCCTGTTGTCCCTCACCCTGCTGGCCGGGCTGCTGACCGCGCTGGCCCTGTTGCCCCTGCTGCTGGCCCGGCTGCGGCCTCTGGCGCTGGCCGGGGCGCTGCTGACCCTGCTGGCCTTCCTTGTAGGTCTCGTCACGCAGCTCCTGCTGCTCGCGGGACATTTTGTCGAGCTCGTCGAGCTGCCGGTTCATCTCGGCCATGCCGCCGTCGGACTTCTGGCCGCCTTCGGCATTCTGGAGGTTCTCCAGCACGTTGCGGAGCTGTTCGAGCAGGCGCTGGGCTTCCGCCGTATCGCCGCGCTGCATCGCTTCCTGCATGTCCTTGATCATCTTCTCGAGATCGTCGGGCGTGACGGTCTGGCCGTTCTGCTGCTGTTGCTGCCGCTCCGATTGCTGCCGGTTCTGCGGCTTCGCGCGCTGGGCGAACTCCTTCATGAACTTGTCGAGGGCCTGTTTCAGATCCTCGGTCAGCTTCTTGATCTCCTCGTCCGGCGCGTTGCGCTCGATCGCCTCCTTGAGGCGATCCTGGGCGGCGCGCAGGGCCTTCTCGGCGTCCGAGAGGTCACCGTCCTCGATCTTGAGGGCCATCTCCCACAGGAGATCGGCGACGCCTGTGAGATCCTCGTCCGACTTCGCCGCGCGCAGGCGGTTGGCGGCGGTGGTGAGCCCGAGGAAGATGCCGGGCTGCGGCGTGAAGCGCTCCGGGGCGATCCGAAGGGCATCCAGCGCGGTCTGGACACGGGCGCGGTCCTCGTCGGGCGCGGTCACGAGGCGGCGGCGCTCCTCGGCGAGCGCGCGGGCGAGCGGCTGGGTGAAGACGCGCGCCGGCAGCACGATCTCGGAGGTCTCGGTGCGGCCCTCCTGCCCGGCCTCGTCGCGCACCACGAGGGTGAGCTTCACCCGCGCACCGGACCAGGGATTGTCGGTAAGATCGACCAGCGTCTTGGTCTCGGTCTCGCCGGTGGCGTCGGTGGGAAGCGCCAGCCCGATCTTGGGCACGGGCACGAGCGAGCGGCCGGCCTTCATCGGCTCGACCAGCCCCTCGGCGGAGGCGATGCCGTAATCGTCCTTGGCGCGATAGATGATGTTGAAGGTGCCGCGGCCGTTGACCTCCAGATCGCCGACCCGGCTCACTTCCGGAGGGCGATCTGGGATGGTCTCGATCACGAGGCGCTGCGGCTCCGAACCGGAGGCGGCGATACCAAGCTCGGCGGTGCCCCCCGTGAGCCGGAAGCGCTCCTCCCGCAGGCTGGCGCGGGTCTCGCTCGCCTGAGCGCCGCTCTGCGGCACCGGCCGGCCGGGGGCTGCCTTTTCGTCCCTGAGGATCGGCATTAGGGCGGCGTTCGGGGTCAGCGCCGCCTCGCCCTGGCCGGCAATGCGCACGATCAGGGTGGAATTGACCGGCGCGCGCAAGCGCTGCACCGCGTCCTTGGCCGCACCCGACATCGTCACGATCAGCGGGGGCACGCGGGTGTAGATCGGCGGGTCGATCCAGCCGTCGACGCGGAAGCTCGGCGCGGCGGTCTGCGGCTCGCGCCAGTCGAAGGC
>JAGTAM010000424.1 GCA_023422485.1 Pseudomonadota bacterium
TGCTGCCCGCCCGAGAGCTGGTGCGGCTTGGCGTCCGCGCGCTCGGCGAGGCCGAGATCGTCGAGGAGGCGGCGCGCCGGCGCCTCGCACGCCGCCCGGTCGCGGCGCCCCGAGAGGCGGGCGGGCAGGAGCACGTTGTCGAGCACGCTCGCCCAGGGCAGCAGGGCCGGGCGCTGGAACATCACCGTGCAGCCCGGCACCGGTCCGCGCGCGGGCGTCCCGTCGAGCCGCACGGTGCCGGCGGAGGGGGCGACGAGCCCGGCCATGATCTGCAGGAGGGTCGATTTTCCGACGCCCGAGCGGCCGAGGATGCCGATGCGCTCGCCCGCATCAATCTCGAGATCGACGCGATCGATCACCGGGGTCGGGCCATAGCGATAGGCGACGGCCGCAAGCGCAAGGCGGGGAACGGAACGCGACATCGAATCCGAAACATCAAAACGCGTCCGGCGCGATGTCCTGGATGCGTTGCTGAACAGCATTCGGACAAGATGGCCGATTGCATCGGCAAAGATCAATGAAAGAGCAATCCAAATTTCTGCAGTATGCTGGAGTAAACACCCCCAAAATCCAGCTTCGAGAACAGGATTATTTCACCGATCGGAGCGTCGGCCGGCAATCCCTTCCGCGACGCCATCGGCCTCCGATCGCTCGCCCTGCACGATCCCGTCGGATTCCATTGAATCGGACCCAAGGGATAATGGAGCGAGCGCGAGGGCGCGGCGTTACGCAATCATGCACAGGTTGCGATCTCCTCCAGATCTCCCTTTAAGAGGGCCTCACGGAACTGCCGATCACAGACCCGTTCTCTTCGGCCGCGACGGCGCAGCGAGCGGTTTGTGAGAGACACGACGACGGCACGATCCCGTACGGGTCGAAACCGGCATCCATGCACACGCCGATGAAGACAGGGCGCCGAGCGGGACGAGGCTGCGCTCACAGCCGCCGCTCGGGCGTCCGGCCCTCACGGCGCAACCGAGACACACTGCCCCCATGCCGAAGACGAGCGGTTCCGCGCAGGTTGCAGGAACGGACGATCCAGCCGCTCGTTCGGGATGCTTCGCACCGAGTCCGCCGGAGCCGTCGCAATTCCAGCGCTTCATCCCCGAGATCGCGCATCGGACGAGCGGCGAAATCCTGACCCATCCCGGCTTCGCCCGGATGCGCCGACAGTACATCACCGTCACGATGACGTGCTACGAGATAGCGAACTTCCCCGGCGGATGGCAGAGCGCGGCCTACCGGGTCGCCACCATCAGCGCGATCGTCTGCCTCCATGCAGCCTGGAATCCGGCGGACCGGGCGACCTGGCCGACGCTCGCGCGGCTCAAGGAGGCGGGCGCATCCTTCGGGCTGTCGAGTCCGCGGCAGATCGACGATCTCATCGCCCGCCTCGTCGAGACCGATTACGTCGGCCTGGAGCGCCCCGCCGCCGACGGCCGGCTGCGGCTGCTGGTGCCGACGGAAAAACTTCTCGCTTGGGATCGGGTCTTGCTGTCCTCCTATTACGGGGTGCTGCAGGACCTCTATCCGGACCCCGGATACGGTCTTGCCGTGACGTGTGACCCGGCCCTGCATCTGGCTCAGCGCCGGGTCTCGGTCGGGATGTTCGACGTCATCGGCCGGTTCATCGCACAGAACGGCGACATTCTCCCGTTCCTCCAGATGTATCAGGGCTTCCAGGTCCTGGCGCGGGTGATCCTGCTTCGGGAGGCGGACGCGCAGGCCGCCATCCGCGAGAGCGACTTTTCCGACATCGTCGCGCAGTTCGGAGTATCCCGGTCGCATGTCCGCAACATCCTGGCGGCGGCCGAGGCCGGCGGCCTCCTCACGCCGGCGGGCCGGGGCTTGAGGGATCTCGCTCCGACGGTCCGCGGCCTGGCGGCCGTGGACCGCTTCATCGCGGACAGCCTCGCCTCCCACGACATGACCTATCGGATGGCGCTCGCGAGCCTGGAGGCGGAACCGGCCCCTTCGGCGGGGACAGCCTCCTGATCCGCGGGCGCCTCCCGCGCACCGCCCGCCGCCGCCTGTAGCGGTCAAAACGAAGCGGGCCGGCTCCCCTGGAGGAAGCCGGCCCGTTCCCGTCGTACCGCGCCGGGGCCGGCGCGGATCGCCTTACCGCAGCAGCTGCAGGATGCCCTGCTGCGACTGGTTGGCCAGCGACAGCGCCGAGATCGCCAGCGAGTTGCGGGTCGAGAGCGCCTGGGAGTTGGCCGCCTCCTCGTTGAGGTCGGCGCTGGTCAGGTTGGCCGCCCCCGTATCGAGCACGTTGATGATCTGCTTGGTGAAGTCCTGCCGGTTCTGCACCACGGCGAGGTTCGAGCCGAGGGCGGCCGCCCGCGACTGGAGCTGGCTGCTGGCGCTGTTGATCTGATCGACGATCTTCTTGATCGCACTGCTCTCCTGGAAGTTGGTCTGGCCCACCGCCGAGAGACCGAGGCTGGCCGCGTTGGTGGCGCTGCCCTGGACCTTGAGCGAGGAGGAACCCTTCTCGTTGAAGTTGATCGTGAGGTTGTCGCCGGACAGCAGGTTCACGCCGTTGAACCCGGCATCCGAGGCGAGCTGATCCATCTGCTTGAGCAGGTCGTTGTAGGTCTGCACGAGGTTGTTGCGGGCATTGAGCCCGTCGCCGCCGAGATTGGCCGTGGCGTTGCCGGTAGTGAAGGGGTTGCCGGCCCCGGACGCGATGATCGACAGGTTCTGGGCGCCGACGTCGTTCGAGGTGGTGATCGAGATCTTGCCGGTCAGCGAGTCGATCGTCGCCTGGGCGTTGGCGGGGGCGAGCGCCTGGTTGAGCTGGGCCAGCGTCGAGATCTGGCCCGGCGCGTTTCCGAAGGTGACGGTGGCGGTGTTCATGGCCGCCCCGCTGCCGACCTGGACGGTGAGCGACTTGCCGGCAAGCGCGCTCTGCGACTCGGGCTGCCCGCCGCCCGCCGTGAAGTTCGTCGCGGTGAAGCCGAGATTCGACACCTTCGAGGTCGCGGTCGAGCCGTCGCCGAGCTGCACCGCGGTGTTCGAGTCGGTGGCGGTGAAGCTGAACTTGTTCGTCGCCGCATCGTAGCTCGCGGTCACGGCGCCGTTGGTCGCCGCGCCGACCTTCTGGACGAGCGAGCCGATGGTGTCGGTCGCCGAAAGGTTCACCGTCTGGCCGTTGACCGAGAAGCTGTCGCCGCCCTTGAAGCCGAGCGTCGAGATCAGCGTGGTCTGGCCCGGATCGAAGGTGCCGGCGACCGAGGCTTCCGTGCTCGCGAGCCCCAGCGTGTTGTGCTCGGAGCCCTTGATCGTGAAAGCAGAGCCATCGGCGCCCCCGGTGAAGGTGAGCTTGTTGCCGTCCTTGCCCGCGGTGACGCCGGTGACCGAGCTCTTGGCGTTGATGGCGGCGATGGCCTGATCGAGCGTGGCCGAAGCCGCGATCTCGATGTCGGTGCCGTTGACCGTCACGCTCTGCGCCGCGCCCTGGTTGTTGTTGATCCGCTGGGCGATGGCCGAGAACCCGCTGGAGGCGGCGTTGCTCGACTGCACGGTGAAGACGGAACCATCGGCCTTGCCGGTCAGCTTGATCTTGCCGGCATTGTCGGGATCGACGGCGGCGCCGACACCGGTGGCCGTGGCGCCGGTATTGGCGGCGTTGATGGCGGCGATCGCCGCCGTCTGGTCCGCACCAGCCGCGATCGTGATATCCCTGCCGTTGATCGTCAGCGTCTGGGCGGCGGAGGCCCGGCCGTTGTCCACGAGGGTCGGGCTGGTCCCGAAGCCCAGGGTGCTGTTGGGCCCGCCCGTCACCGTGAAGGCGGTGCCGGTATTCGCGCCCTTGAGCACGACCCTGCCGTCGGCCGAGGCCGAGGCGGCGACGCCGGTCGTCGTGGTCGCGGCGTTGATGGACGCCAGGGCGCCCGCCAGAACCTTGGCATCGCTGTCGCCGGCGGCGCCGCCGGAGATCGCGACGGTCGCGGAGGTGGAGCCCGAAGCGATGGTGAGCGTCTGGCTCTCGGCGGCCTTCTGCCCGGTCGAGTGCGTCGGCGTGGCGGTGAAGCCGCCGCCCGCTCCGCTCGTGACAACGTTCAGGACCGTGCCGTCGGCCTTGCCGGTGAACTTGAGTTTGCCGGTGCCGTCATCCGCGACCGAGAGGCCGCTGCCGGTGAGGGCCGTCGTGATCTTCGTGACCGCGGTGCTGATGGTGTCGCCCGAGGCGAGGTTGACGTTGTAGCTCTGCGCGGTCGCACCGCTCCCCGATGTGACGACGAGTTGCGCCCCTAAGGCTCCGGGCGCCGCATAGGCGGCCGTGCCGGTGACGGTGCCGGGCGTCGGCGGCACATGGTTCGTGGATGCGGTGTCGGTGGCTGCGAAGCCGGCGCCGGGAGCGACGGACGCGACGCTGAGTGGCGTGTTGACCGTGGTGCTCGTGAACTTGAGCTTGCCGGTGCCGTCGTCCGCGACCGAGATGCCGGTGCCCGAGAGGGCCGTCGTGATCTTCGTGATCGCGGCACCGATGGTGCTGTCCGTGGCGGCAAGATCGACGGTGCGGCTCGTCGCGCCGTTCGTGATGACGAGGCGCGTGCCGCCGACGCCGGGGGTTGCGTAGGCACCGCCTGTGACGGTTCCGCCCGCCGATACGCCATGATCGGAGGAGGTGGTCGCGCTGGCGGTGAATCCGGCTCCGGGCCCGTTGCTGACGACTTTCAGGGCCGTGCCGTCGGCCGTGCCGGTGAATTTGAGTCTACCGGTGCCGTCATTCTCGACCGAGAGGCCGCTGCCGGCACCGAAGGCGGTCGTGATCTTGCCGATCGCAGTATTGATGTCGTCGCCGGCGGCGAGGTCGACGGCGAACGTGTTCCCCGGCCCCCCCGCGCCCGAGGTGATGGTCAGCTTCGCGCCGGCGGCGCCGGGAGACGTGTAGGTGCCGGTGCCCGTGACGGTCCCGCGGGTCGCCGACACGTTGTCGGCGGAACCCAGTCCTGCCGTGGTAAAGCCGCCGAGGGGCGTTCCGCTGGCGATGCTCAGCCCAGAGCCGTCGGCCTTGCCGGTGAAGACGAGGTCGCTGCCGCTCACCGCCGCCTTGATGCCGCTGGTGCCGAACGCGTCGTTGAACTTCCGGGCCGCGGTGGCGATCGAATCGCCGGCCGCGAGATCGACGGAGAACGTGTTCCCGGCCCCACCCGCGCCGGAGGTGACGGCGAGGCGCGTGCCGGCCGCCGCCGGCGCGGAATAGGTCGCCGTCAGCGTCCCGGCCACCGCGCCGGCAGGCGCCCGGAAGG
>JAGTAM010000454.1 GCA_023422485.1 Pseudomonadota bacterium
CCACACCGCAGATCGCCTCCGTGCTGCTGGCGGCCGGGCCGGCCGGCGCGCAGATCCCGGGCGCGCCACCGCCCGGCGTGACCGTCGCCAAGCCGGTGCTGCGCGAGATCATCGAGCAGGACCAGTATACCGGCCGCTTCGACCCGATCGAATTCGTCGAGGTCCGCGCCCGCGTGACGGGATACCTCGACAAGATCATGTTTCAGGACGGCGCCAACGTGAAGAAGGGCGAGGTGCTCTTCATCATCGACCGCCGGCCCTACAAGGCGGCCCTGGAGCAGGCCCAGGCCGCACTCACCTCGGCCAAGGCGCGGCTCTCCTTCACCCAGACCGACTTGGAGCGTGCCCAGGTTCTCTCGCGCGGCGGCAACATCTCCGAGCAGGTCACCGACCAGCGCCGTCAGGCCTCGCAGACCGCCCAGGCCGACGTGGACAGCGCGGAAGCCGCGCTTCGCAACGCCCAGCTCAACTACGACTTCACGGAAGTGAAGTCGCCGATCAACGGGCGGATCAGCCAGCGCCTCGTCACCGAGGGCAACATCGTCAGCACCGACCAGACGATCCTGGCCCGGATCGTCTCGCTCGATCCGATCTATTTCGGCTTCAACGTCGACGAGCGCTCGTTCCTGAAGTACCAGGGCTCGCTCGGGATCGGCATGGGCCAGATGCAGCGCGGCAAGGGCGCTCCCGTCCAGATCGCCCTGTCCGGCGAGGAGAAGCCGACCCGCAAGGGCACGCTCGACTTCGTCGACAACCGGGTCGACTACCAGACCGGCACGATGCTGCTGCGCGCCACCGTCGAGAACCCGGACGGGTTCATCAAGCCGGGCCTGTTCGGCATCGTCTCGATGCCGGCGACCAAGCCGTTCCAGGGCATCCTGATTCCCGACGAGGCGGTCTCGGCCAACCAGGACAAGCGCATCGTCTACGTGCTCGGCGAGGGCGACAAGGTCGCGGCCCGCACCGTGAAGCTCGGGCCGATCGTCGACGGGTATCGCGTGGTCCGCGACGGCCTGAAGGGCGACGAACTCGTGGTCATCAACGGCGTCGCCAAGGTCCGCCCGGGCGCGCAGGTGAAGCCCGAGACGGTCGAGCTGCCCCCGACGAAGAAGTGATGCCGCGCCGTCGCGGGGGCGAGGCGGAACGCGGACGAGCAAGATTCGAGCGCCGACGCTCCCGGACCGACCGGGCGGCGCCGGCCTGGACGCAGACGGCAAGCCGCACGGATCGCGCCAGCGCGCGCACCGGCCGGCGAGAGGTTTGAACGATGCGTTTCGCCCATTTCTTCGTCGACCGGCCGATCTTCGCCTCGGTCACGTCGATCATCTTCCTGATCCTCGGCTTCGTCGCCTACGAGAAGCTGCCGGTCTCGCAATATCCCGAGATCGTGCCGCCGACGGTGACCGTGCGCGCGAGCTTCCCCGGCGCCAACGCCGAGACCGTGGCCGCCACGATCGCGACGCCGCTGGAACAGGAGATCAACGGCGTCGACAACATGCTCTACATGACGTCGTTGTCGACCAACGACGGTGCGATGCTGCTGACCGTGACCTTCAAGGTCGGCACCAACCTCGATATCGCCAACGTGCTGGTGCAGAACCGGCTCTCGGTGGCGCAGCCGCGCCTGCCGCCGGACGTGCGCAACCTCGGCGTCATCGTGCGCAAGGCCTCGCCCGACCTGATGCTGGTCGTGCACCTGCTCTCGCCCAATCGCACCTACGACCAGAACTATCTGGCCAACTACATCTACCTCAACATCCGTGACGAGCTGCTGCGCCTCGACGGCGTCGGCGACATCTCGATCTTCGGCGGCAACGAGTATGCCGAGCGGATCTGGATCGATCCGCAGAAGATGGCCGCCTACGGCCTGACCACCACCGACGTGACGAGCGCGCTGCAGGAGCAGAACGTGCAGGTCGCCGCCGGCCAGCTCAACGGCCCGCCCGCCGCGCCGGGCGCCGCCTTCCAGCTCGTGGTGCAGTCGCAGGGGCGCTTCCAGACGCCGGAGGAGTTCGCCGACGTCATCGTCAAGGCGAGCGACGGGCGCCTCGTGCGCGTGCGCGACATCGCCCGCGTCGAGATGGGCCAGAAGGACTACACCACGAATTCCTTCCTCAACGACACGCCCGCGGTCGGCATCGGCGCCTTCCAGCGGCCGGGCACCAACGCACTCGAGGCCGCGGACTCGGTCAAGAAGACGATGGAGGAGCTGAAGAAGCGCTTCCCGCCGGACGTCGAGTACCGCATCGCCTACAATCCGACGGAGTTCATCGAGGAATCGATTCACGAGGTCTACAAGACCCTGTTCGAGGCCGTCCTCCTCGTCGTGATCGTGGTTCTGGTCTTCCTTCAGAGCTGGCGCACGGCGCTGATCCCGGTGATCGCGATTCCGGTCTCGCTCGTCGGCACCTTCGCGGTAATGTCGGCGCTCGGCTTCTCGCTCAACAACCTGACCCTGTTCGGTCTCGTGCTCGCCATCGGCATCGTCGTCGACGACGCCATCGTCGTGGTGGAGAACGTCGAGCGCAACATGGCCGAGGGGCTCTCGGCCGGCGAGGCGGCCCACAAGACCATGGACGAGGTGGGCGGCGCGGTCATCGCCATCGCGCTCGTGCTCGCGGCGGTGTTCATCCCGACCGCCTTCATCCCCGGCATCTCGGGCCAGTTCTACAAGCAGTTCGCGCTCACCATCGCGGCCTCGACCATCATCTCGGCCTTCAACTCGCTGACGCTCTCGCCGGCCCTGTGCAAGCTGCTCTTGAAGCCGCACCACGAGCACAAGCCGCCGAAGTTCTTCCTGACGCGCTTCGTCAACTGGCTGGCGCACCTGTTCAACCGCGGCTTCGACTGGCTGTCGAACGTCTACGGCCATTCGATCCGCTTCCTGACCGGGACGGTCATCGGCGTGATCGCCATGCTGATCCTCTATGCCGGCGTGATCGCGGGCACGCTGCACCTCGCCCGGACGACGCCCACGGGCTTCATCCCGGACCAGGATCAGGGCTACCTGATCGGTGTCGTGCAGCTACCGGCGGGCTCCTCGCTCGACCGCACCACCGAAGCGGTGAACCGGGCCGCGGCGATCGCCCGCGGCGTCGACGGCATCACCAACACCGTCATCATCGCGGGCTTCGATGGCGCGACCTTCACCAACACCACCAACGCGGCGGTGATGTTCCTCACCCTCAAGGGCGCCAAGGAACGGGCCGCGCAGGGCCGGAGCGCGGCGGTCATCACCGGCGACGTGCTGAAGGCGACGGCGGGCATCCAAGAGGCACGGATCATCGTCATCCCGCCACCGCCGGTGCGCGGCCTCGGCCAGGGCGGCGGCTTCAAGATGCAGATCGAGAGCCGCCAGTCCTCGGAGATCGGCCCGCTGCTCGCGGCGGCCAGCGAGGTGATGGGGCAGGCCAACCAGAGCAAGGACGTGACGCGGGTCTTCACGACCTTCGGCAACGACACGCCGCAGCTCTACCTCGACATCGATCGCACCATCGCGCGTATGCTCAACGTGCCGCTCGCCAACGTCTTCTCGACGGTGCAGACGGCGCTCGGCGGTGCCTACGTCAACGACTTCAACACGCTGGGCCGCATCTATCAGGTGCGCGTGCAGGGTGACGCGATCTACCGCATGTCGCGTCGCGACATCGAGCAGCTCAAGGTGCGCTCGTCCACCGGCGCCCTGGTGCCGATGGGAACGCTGGCCTCGATCCGCGACATCACCGGTCCGCAGATCGTGCAGCGGTTCAACCTGTACTATTCGGTGCCGCTGCAGGGCGTGGCGCAGCCGGGCGTCTCGACCGGCCAGGCGCTCGACGCGATGGAGGAGATCGCCAAGCGAGCCCTGCCCGAGGGCTATTCCTACGATTGGACCGAGATCGCCTACCAGCAGAAGGCGGCGGGCGGCACGGCGATCTACGTTTTCGCGCTGGGCGTGCTCCTCGTCTTCCTCGTGCTCGCGGCGCAGTACGAATCCTGGGCCTTGCCGCTGGCGATCCTGCTGGTGGTGCCGACCGGCGTGCTCGCCGCGCTGTTCGGGGTGCAACTGAGGGGGCAGGACAACAACATCCTGACCCAGATCGGCCTGATCGTGCTCATCGGGCTGGCGGCCAAGAACGCGATCCTGATCGTGGAATGCGCCCACGACATCGAGAAGAGCGAGCACAAGGGGCCGGTGGACGCCGCCGTCCAGGCC
>JAGTAM010000489.1 GCA_023422485.1 Pseudomonadota bacterium
GACCGGCCTGGGGAGCCGTGGTCGAAGGCGCGGCGGCCGGTGCGGCGGCCGCATGGCGTGCCTGGCCGACGATGGCCGCGATGCGGGCGATGACACTCTCACCCGCCTGCACATGCGCGGCCAGATCGGTGCTGGTGCGCTCGGCGCCGGCGAGGCGCTCGGTAAGCGTGCGGTCGCACTCGTCCAGCGTGGCGCGCAGGCCCGCGATCGCCCGCTCGGCGGTCGCGCTCGCCACGACGAGGTCGCCGATGGTGGAGCGCAGGGCCGCCTCGTCCGCCTTGAGCCGGCTGATGCGCCGCGACAGCCTCACCGAGGAGACGATGGTCGCCACCAGCAGAACGGCGACGAGGACGTCGGCGGCCATCGAGACGAAGAAGGTCATCATGGTCAGCCTGCCGCTCAGCCGTCGTTACGGTTCTGCATGGAAATTTCGTAGGCCTGCAGCGTCGTGCGCGACTGCCGCAGGGGCCGGGCGACCTGCACCGCGATGGCGTCGTCGATCCGGCCGATCCGCCCCTGCGTCAGCGCCCAGTCGCCGCAGCGCACGGTGATGAGGTCGGTCGGCTTGCGGTCGAACATCAGCGTGTCGCCGACCTTGAGGTTGAGCACGCGCTTGAGCGGCAGCGTCACCTCGTGCAGCACCGCCTCCATCTCGACGTCGGCCTGCCAGATCTCGGTGGCGAGATGGCTCTCCCAGACTTGGTCGCGTCCGAGCCGCTCGCCCATGAAGCTCTGCATGAGCAGGTCGCGGATCGGCTCGATCGTCGCGTAGGGGAACAGGATCTGCATCCCGCCGCCGCGCCCGTCCATGTCGAGCTTGAGCGTGATCAGGATCGCGGCGTTGCCGGGCCGGGTGATGGTGGCGAAGCGCGGGTTGGTCTCGATGCGGTCGATGCCGAACCGCACCGGCGAGAGCGGCTGGAACGAGAGTTCGAGATCGGTGAGGATGATCTCGACGAGGCGGCGCACGAGGCTCATCTCGATCGTGGTGAAGGGCCGCCCGTCGAGCCGGCTCGACGAGCCGCCGCGCTTGCCCCCGAGCAGCAGGTCCATGGTCGAGTAGGCCAGCGTCTGCTCGACGGTGACGAGGCCCGAACCCTCCCAGGCATCCGCCTTGAACACCCCGAGCAGGGTCGGCAGCGGGATCGCGTTGAGATAGTCGCCGAAGCGGACCGAGGTGATGTTGTCAAGGGTCACCTCGACGTTGTCCTGGAAGAAGTTGCGAAGGCTGGTCGACAGCAACCGGATCATCCGGTCGAAGACGATTTCCAGCATCGGCAGGCGTTCGTACTGGACGACGCCCGAATCGACGATGGCGCGCACACCCCCGGCGCCGGAGGCGGAGAGTTCGCGCAGCGAGAAGCCGAGGACGCCGTCGATCTCGTCCTGGTTCAGGATGCGGTCGTTGCCGGCGAGTTCGGGGAGATTCTCGGTCTCCCCGTCCTCGATCATCGTCGCCCACTCGGCGGCGACGTCGCCCGCGCTCTTGGTCGTGCCCTGCTCGGCGAGCGCCGCGCCCCATTCCTCGGCAAGCGACGCGTCGCCGCCGCCGCCTTCGCCCTGCTCGGCAAAGGCGGCCGCCCAATCGTCGTCCAGCTCGTCCTCGGGGCCGATCATGCCTGTCGCGCGCTCGTGGTTGTCTTTTCGGCGTTCGGGGTTCGGAAAAGGGCAGCCGCGCCGTTCATTGGACGATCACGTCCTTGAACAGCACCGCCTCGGCCTTGGCCGGGTGCAGGGCGATGTTGACCCGCCGCAGCAGCTCCTCGCGCAAGCGATAAAGGCCGGTGGAGCCCGCCAGATCGCTGGCCCGGATCTCGCGCAGGTAGGTCTGGAAGGCGTCCTCCACCCGCGGCATCAGCGGCTTGACCGTCGCCTCGACCTTGGCGTCCTTGAGTTCCAGGGCGACGCGCAGCTTGAGCACGTTGGCCTTGGTCGCGCCGGGATCGGGGCTGAGGTTGACCAACATGTCGCGCATGTCGAGGAACACGGCCTGCGCCTTGGGATCGACCTTCTCGGCCGCGTGCTCGCCGTGGGCATCGGCATGCGCTGCCCGACTCTTCATGAAGAAGAACCCGCCGCCACC
The DNA here is from genome assembly GCA_023422485.1 of Pseudomonadota bacterium. Classification (GTDB taxonomy): domain Bacteria; phylum Pseudomonadota; class Alphaproteobacteria; order Rhizobiales; family Beijerinckiaceae; genus Methylobacterium. Next base: position 2,084 of record JAGTAM010000489.1, read on the forward strand.
GCCGCCGAGGAGCAGCACCGCGGCGGCAATGATGATGAGCTTCTTCTTGGACTTCGGCGCTTCCGCCGCGCCCTCCTCGCCCTCGGCCGCGGGCGCCTTCTTCGGCTTCTTGGCCATGTTCTGCTCGTCGGCAAACCGGATCGGGGCGTCAGGGCAGGGCTTGGCGCGCGAGGCGCAATCCCCCTTCCCTTCCTTCTCGGCCGACGTGGTTAACCCTCGGTTAAGGCGGCAGAACTTGCCGGGTCGGACTTGCCGCCGGCGCGGGGCGGACCGGTGCCCCTGCACAGGGGCAATCAGGGCAAGTCACTGGCTGTTAAGGTAAAAACGAAACGGCTGCGATTGGCACGGCCCCTGCGGTGGAGGGAGCGAACCCGTCGCCATCCGAGGCCCACCATGCAGAACGCGCTCTTCGTCGGAGTCTCCGCCCAGGCCGCGCTGGCCCGCGAACTCGACGTCATCGCCAACAACATGGCCAACGTCTCGACCACCGGCTTCAAGGCGCGCTCCGCCCGTTTCCAGGAATACCTGATGCCGGTGGCCTCCGCCGACAGCTTCCAGCGGGCCGACCGGCGCCTCTCCTACGTGATCGATCAGGGCACGCCGCTCGACCTCACGCAGGGACCGGTGGAGCCCGACGGCAACCCGATGCACGTGGCCTTGCGCGGCGACGCCTTCCTCGCCGTCCAGACGCCGCAAGGGGTGCGCTACACCCGCAACGGCGCGTTCGAACTCGACGCCACCGGCAACCTCGTCACCTCGGACGGCTACGCGGTGCAGGGCGACGGCGGCCCGATCACCATCGGCCAGCAGGAGACCGGGCTCGCGATCGCCCCCGATGGCACGGTCTCGACCAATCTCGGCATCCGCGGCCGGCTGCGCCTCGTCACCTTCGCCAACGCCCAGGCGCTGAAGTCGGAAGGGGCCAACCTGTTCTCGTCCGAGGCGCCCGCCCGACCCGCCGGCCCCGGCGCGCATCTGGAGCCCGGCGCGCTGGAGCGATCCAACGTGAAGCCGGTGGTCGAGATGACCCGGCTGATGGACGTGAACCGCACCTACACGATGGTCTCGAGCATCATCTCGCGCCTCGACGACCTGCGCGGCACGGCGATCCGCCGTCTCGCCGACGTCGCCTGATCTCCCGGTTTTAAGGACCGACGCCGATGCGCGCCCTCTACGCCGCCGCCACGGGCATGGCGGCCCAGGAACTCAACGTCCAGGTCATCTCGAACAACATCGCGAACCTGCGCACCACCGGCTACAAGCGCCAGCAGGTGCATTTCCAGGATCTGCTCTATCAGAACCTGCGCCGCTCCGGCTCCTCGACCTCGGACCAGAACACGCTCCTGCCGGCCGGATTGGCGCTGGGCTCGGGCGTGAAGACCACCTCGACCGCCCGCGCGATGAACCAGGGGCCGCTGGCCCAGACCGAGAAGGACTACGACGTCGCCATCCGCGGCGAGGGGCTCTTCCGCGTCCGCCTGCCTGATGGACGCACCGCCTACAGCCGCGACGGCTCGTTCGACCTCGACGCGCAAGGTCAGATGGTGACCCGCGACGGCTATCTGCTCGATCCCGGCGTGACGGTGCCCAACACCGCGACTTCGGTGACGATCTCGGCCACCGGTGCGGTGCAGGCGACCCTGCCGGGCCAGACCGCGCCGCAGGCGCTCGGCCAGTTCCAGCTCGCCCGCTTCATCAACAAGGTCGGCCTCGAATCGATCGGCGACAACCTGTTCGTCGAGACCGCGGCCTCGGGTCCCGCCATCACCGGACTGCCGGGCTCGGAAGGCTTCGGCAACCTGCAGCAGCGCTACCTCGAAGAGGCCAACGTCAACGCGGTCACCGAGATCTCGTCACTGATCGCGGCGCAGCGCGCCTACGAGATGAACTCGAAGGTCGTCACCGCCGCCGACCAGATGCTCTCCACCACCTCGCAGATGTTCCGCGGTTGAGGATCCGACCCGTGATGAACGCCCTCAAGCCGATCCGCCGCTCCGCCCCTCCGGCCGTCACCCCCCTGTCCCGCGGCGTGATCGGCCGAACCGTCGTCGCGCTGGCCGCCTTCATGGCGATGACCCTGTTCGCCCTGCCGCTGATGGCCGCCGGCAACCCGCTGCGCCTGCGCGGGGACGTGACCGCGCGGGGCGACACGTTGAGCCTCGGCGACCTCGTCGAGGGCGCGCCGGCTGAACTGGCCGCCCGTCCCCTGTTCCGCGCCCCCGCACTCGGCGCCATCGGCACGATCCAGGCCCGCCGGATCATCGAATCGGTCGCGGCCCTCGGGCTCACCGGGATCGAGACCGGCGGCCGGGTGCAGGTGACGGTGCAGCGCGCCGCCCGCCGGGTCGGCCCCCCGGAGATCGAGGCGGCGCTGAAGCGCGCGCTCGAGACCGGCTACGGCCTCGATGCCAAGGCGCTGTCCGTGCGGCTCGACGGCGACGCGCCGGTTCTGCTCGCGCCGCTCGACCTCGACGGGCAGGCGGCGGCGGTCGATGTCACCTACGATCCCCGCTCCCGCCGGGTCGCCGGCCTGATCGTGCT
>JAGTAM010000527.1 GCA_023422485.1 Pseudomonadota bacterium
GCTCGGTCTCGACGATCTCGAAGGTCATGCGCTGCGGCAGCTCGATGGTCAGCGGCACGCCGTTATGGGTCGAGAGGGACACGGTCATGCCCTCCTGCAGATAGGGGGCGGAGTCGCCGATGACGTCCGCCGGAACGGCGATCTGCTCGTAGCTCTCGGGGTTCATGAAGTGATACCCCTCGCCGTCCTGGTACAGGAAGGTGTGGTCGCGATCCTCGACGAAGGCGCGCTCGACCTGCTCGGTGGTGCGGTAGCGCTCGGAGACCTTCACGCCATCGGTGATGCGGCGCATGTCGAGCTGCGTCACCGGCGTACCCTTGCCGGGATGGATGTTCTCAGCCGTCAGGATGACGTAGAGCTTGCCGTCCTTATCGACGACGTTGCCCTTGCGAAGGGTACTGGCAATCACTTTCACGAGCGTGGACCTTGGCTGGACGAGAACGGCGGCTCTTCACCGGCGTCTCGGCCGGGTGAGCGGAATCATCCGCGAGGCCCTACCCTATCCGCGGTTCGGTTGCCAGCCGGAGGCTGTTTTCGCGTGAGTCACGAGTCTTCGCCCTGGTGGCATCCCGGCCTCCATGCGGATCGCCGGCCGCTGCTGCTGACCCGCAACCGCATCCTCGCGGGAATCCGCGCGTGGTTCGCGGCCCGCGATTTCGTGGAGGTGGAAGTCGCCACGCTGCAAGTCTCGCCGGGCAACGAAGCGCATCTCTCCGCCTTCGCCACGGAAGCGATCCTGCCGGACGGCGGCCGCGAGCCGCTCTACCTCCACACCTCGCCGGAATTCGCCTGCAAGAAGCTCCTGGCGGCGGGCGAGCCGCGCCTGTTCAGCCTCGCCCATGTCTTCCGCAACCGCGAGCGCGGCGCGCTGCACCATCCCGAGTTCACCATGCTCGAATGGTACCGGGCGGCCGAGGACTACGACGCGCTGATGGCGGATTGCGCCGCGCTTCTGGCGCTTGCCGCCGAGAGTGCGGGCGCAAAGCGCCTGACCTTCCGCGGGCGCGAGGCCGACCCGTTCGCGGCGTTCGAGCGGCTGACCCTGGCCGAGGCGTTCCACCGCTTTGCGGCCATCGATCTCCTCGCCACGGTCGCGCCCGACGGCTCCACCGACCGCGACCGGCTCGCCGACGCGGTGATGACCCGCGGCCTGCGGGTGGCGCCGGACGACAGCTGGGCTGACCTGTTCAGCCGCGTCCTCGTCGGATTGATCGAGCCGCATCTCGGTCAGGGGCGCCCGACGGTATTGTGCGAGTATCCCGTGAGCGAGGCGGCGCTCGCCCGGCCGAGCCCGCGCGATCCGCGCGTCGCCGAGCGCTTCGAGCTCTATGCCTGCGGTGTCGAACTCGCCAACGCCTTTGGCGAACTCACCGACCCGGCCGAGCAGCGCCGCCGCTTCGAGGCGGAGATGGCGGAGAAGGCCCGCGTCTACGGCGAGCGCTACCCGATCGACGAGGAGTTTCTGGAGGCGCTCGCCGTGATGCCCGAGGCGAGCGGCATCGCGCTGGGCTTGGACCGGCTGGTGATGCTGGCCACCGGGGCACCGCGCATCGACGATGTGATCTGGACGCCGGTCGCCAGGGGCAGGGCGCGGTGAGTGGGGACGCGGTGAGCCTCGCCCTGAAGAGCACGGTCGCGCTCGCCCGCGCCGGGCTGGTGAAGGCGGCCGCCCTCCCCGATCTGGAGCGGGTCGCGGCGCGCTACGCGGTCTCGGTGACGGCCGACATGGCCGAGCTGATCGACCGGGACGATCCCGACGACCCGATTGCCCGCCAGTTCGTGCCGCGGGCGGAGGAGATCGAGACGCGGCCGGAAGAGCGCGCCGATCCGATCGGCGACGACGCGCACGCGGCCGTTCCCGGCATCGTCCACCGCTATCCCGACCGCGTGCTGCTCAAGCCGCTCCATGTCTGCCCGGTCTATTGCCGGTTCTGCTTCCGCCGCGAGCGCGTCGGACCCGCCGGACACGGCTCGCTCAGCGAGGCGGAGCTGGCGGAAGCCGTCCGCTACATCGCTGAGCATCCGGAGATCTGGGAGGTGGTGGTGACGGGGGGCGATCCCTTCGCCCTCTCGCCCCGGCGGCTCGCGGCGATCACCGAGGCGCTCGGCGCGATCCCGCATGTGCGGGTGCTGCGCTTCCACACCCGCGTCCCCGTGGTCGAGCCGCGCCGCGTCGACGAGGCTCTGGTCGCGGCTCTGAAACGATTTCCCGGCGCGGTGTTCGTAGCGCTCCACGCCAACCATCCGCACGAGTTCACGCCGGCCGCGTGCGGGGCCATCGCCCGGCTGGTCGATGCCGGAATCCCGATGGTGAGCCAGAGCGTGTTGCTGCGCGGCGTCAACGACGATGCGGCCACGCTGGAGAGCCTGATGCGCCGCTTCGTCGAGAACCGCATCAAGCCGTACTACCTTCACCATGGCGACCTCGCGCCCGGCACCGGCCATCTGCGCACCGGACTCCCCGAAGGGCAGGCGCTTATGCGAGGCTTGCGGGGCCGCCTGTCCGGCCTCGCCCAGCCGCTCTACGTCCTCGACATTCCCGGCGGCCACGGCAAGGTTCCCGTCGGGCCGGGCTATCTGGAGCAAGCGGACGGCGCGTGGCAGGTGACCGATCCGAGCGGGGCCGTGCACGCCTATCCGCCCGAGAACACCGACGAGGATCAGGAATGACGCTGAAGCTGTGGGGGCGGGCCAGCTCCGGAAACGTGCAGAAGGCGCTCTGGGCGCTCGACGAACTCGGGCTCAACTACGAGCATATCGAGGCGGGTGGTGCCCACGGCATCGTCGGCGACGCCGCCTATCGCGCGATGAACCCCAACGGCCTCGTGCCGACTCTGGAAGAGGACGGCTTCGTCCTGTGGGAATCAAACGCGATCCTGCGCTACCTCGCCCATGCCCATGGCGGGCCGCTGGCCCTGCCGGAGGCGCCGCGCGCCCGCGCGCTGATCGACCAGTGGCTCGATTGGCAGGCCACCGCCTTCACCCCGGCGATGCGCGACGCCTTCCTCCAGCTCGTGCGCGTCGCGCCCGACAAGCAGGACCCCCGCGTGATCGAGGCGTCGCGGACGAATTCCGAGCGCTGCGCCGCCCTGCTCGACCGGCACCTCGCGGACACGCCCTACGTCGCGGGCGAGCACTTCTCCATCGCCGACATCGCCGTCGGGCTCGCGGCGAATCGCTGGTTCCAGCTCCCGCTGGAGCGTGAGGAGCGCCCGGTTATCCGCCGCTGGTTGGCCACGCTCGCGCAACGGCCCGCCTCCTCGGTGGTTCTGTCGCTGCCGCTCACCTGACACGCGGCCGCGAAAGTCAGCCCGTGACGGATGCCGTGCCGAATTCCGGACGAAAGAAGACGATGTTCTTCCCGCTTTCGAAGCTGATCTTCTTCGTCCTCACGCCGTCGAATTTCCTGATTTTGCTCGGGCTTGTCGGCTGCCTGCTCCTCTTCACCGAGTTCGGCCGCGGGATCGGACGGGTTCTCGCGATTGCCGGCTTCGTCGGGCTCCTTGTTGCCGGGCTCTCGCCGCTCTCGGCCTGGACACTGGCGCCGCTGGAAAATCGCTTCCCCGCCTTCGCCGATGACGGGACGCCCGTCACCGGCATCATCGTCCTCGGTGGAACGGTCGAGGCCGACACCTCGATTGGCCGTGACCAGATCACCGTCAACGAAGCCGGCGAGCGCGCCATTGCGCTGGGCGACCTCGCCCGGCGCTACCCGCAGGCGCGCCTCGTCTTCTCCGGGGGCGCCGGCAGCACCCGCGAGGATGCGGTCTCCGAGGCCGAGATCGTCAGCCGCTTCGCCGACACGCTCGGCGTGCCGCGCAACCGCCTGATCCTGGAGCAGCAATCGCGCAACACGCGCGAGAACGCGCTGTTCTCCGCGCGGATGGTGCAGCCGAAACCGGGCGAGCGCTGGCTCCTCGTCACCTCCGCCTGGCACATGCCGCGCTCGATCGGCTGCTTCCGCAAGGCCGGCTTCGAGGTCACCGCATACCCGGTCGATTACCGCACCAACTGGCCGCGCGACGCGTACCGTTTCGCCAGCTTCGCCTCGACCGGCCTGGGCGAACTCGATATCGGGGTGAAGGAGTGGATCGGGATGCTGGCCTACAAGCTCGCCGGTTACACCGACGAGGTGATGCCGAAGCCGTGAGCCGCCGTCACGCCCGCGGCAGGCTCAGGCGATAAATCCCGCGGAAGTCGTCTGGGTCGTCGACCGGCTTGCCCTTCCGAAGAATTTGCACGCGGCCCTCTTTCGTCAGCCGCACCGCGACGCGCCGCACCGGCTGCATCAGCGGCCCCCAGCCGTCGGGGTGCGGCCCGCCCAACGCGCGGGCGACCTCGGAGGGGCAGCAGGTCTTCTCCGCGCCCCTCTCGGTGACGAGCCGCAGCATCGTCTCTTCGATCGCCGCTTCATCGGCCATGGGAATCCTCCTCGGCGAGCAGCGCGGCGCGGATCGGCGAGGCGAACTGGCGCCGCCACATCACCCAGACCACGCTCGCCGTGGCAAGCATCAGCACCGGTGCGCTCACGAACCAGCCGAGATAGGCCAGCGCGAACAGGAAGGCACGCTGTCCTTTGGCGAAATGCGAGCCTGCCGCGACGTTCATGGCGCCCGCCCGCTCGGCGGCGCGCCGCATCTCGGCCTCGGGAGCGCCCGAGCCCTTGGGCGGCACCGCGCCGATCAGGATCGCGCCGTAATTGAACAGCCGGTAGGCCCAGGCGAATTTGAAGAAGGCGTAGACGAACACCACCGCGAGTCCGGCGACCTTGATCTCCCAGGTCTGCCGGGTGGTCACGGTGCCGAAGGGCAGCGCCGAGAACAGGTTCAGCACGTCGTCGCCGGAGCGCGAGAGCGTCAGCACCGAGCCGAGCGCGATCAGCGAGGTCGAGGCGAAGAAGGCGGTGCCGTTCTGCAGCGAGGCGTTGATCGTCGTGTCCACGACGCGGTTGTCGCGGGCGATCATCTGGACAGCCCAGTTGCGCCGCTGGCGGTTCATGATCTGGCTGAGGCTCAGCCGGTCGCCCCGCCGCCGCGCCACCGCGATGCTGTAGCCCGCCCAGGCGGCCACGAAGAAGACGAGCGCCGCGAAGTCGAGCGGGGAAAAGGCGTGGAGGTCCCACATGGTCAGGGCGTCGTCATCGCGGTGCGGTCTCGCCGGTCCGGCTCGGGGTGCTGCCCCGGCGGCTACAGGCCGGAGCCGCGGCGGGCAAGCCCTCGCCGTTTCGAGAGCATCGTTCTGAATATCGGATCCAGGCTGATGCTCTCGTCCTTCGATGTTGCATCGTCTTGTTCCGAAAGCCGCCAACCCCCTTTCGGGACGATGCTCTAGGTTCTTGTGCCGCATCGGCTTTTTCCAAAAGCCGGTTCCCACCTTTGGGGCCGATGCTCTAAGCGCGGATCTCGAAACCGCCGCTCGATGCCGGTTCGGCCTCTTCGCTGACGTCGATGCCGTCGACGCGCGCCGCGAACGGGCCGCGCCGGCACGCGGCGAGCAGCATCTCGACCGCCTCGGCCGGGCCGGAGAACAGCGCCTCGACGGTGCGGTCGGGCTGATTGCGGACCCAGCCGGCGACGCCGTGCCGATCCGCCTGCTTCTTCGTCCAGGCGCGGTAGGATACGCCCTGGACGCGGCCGCGGATCACGATGCGGATGGTCTTGCGATCGATGGTCAAGGCGGCAGGTTCTCGCGGGTTCCGATCGGCGGTCGGCCGACGAAGATCGTCGATGATACCATGCGGGCTCGATGGAGCGTACGTCGCCGCCCGATCAGGCCGGAGTTCGGCGCTGCCAGCCGCGGATCTCCTGAAGGTAGGGCCCGGGCAATTGCGCCGCCTGACCGGCCGCGAGCACGGCTTCGAGGTAGCCCGGACGCGGCAGGCCGCCAGTTCCGCTGCGGCCGAGATAGATCAGGGCGCGCTTCGTGCCTTCCTCGGTGACGATCGGCTGATAGGCCTTCACGTAGAGGCCGCCCGCCACGCCCTCGAAGCGGTCCAGCGCCGGCACGTCGGAGAGCGCCAACTCCCAGAGCACGCCCCACACGGTCGCGCCAGGCGCGCGCACCACGGAGGCCCAGCCCTCCCGCATGATGATGAAGCGATGCCGCGGCAACCGCCCGCGCCCGATCAGCCGCGAGGCCGGGCAGCGCTGGGCCATGGCGGCGGCGTCCATGTTGGCGCCGTAGGCGAAGTAGAGGGGCATGGCTTTCGGCGCGGATGGGAGCGTCGGCCGACGGCTCCGGATGATCCGTCCTCGATCGTCGCGATGCTTCGGCTCGAACGATAGCGGAGGGCGCAACGGTCTGGGCGAGCCTGCGACCGTCGCGCCCTCGACCGCTTCGCCCAGTCCGGCAGGAGCCTCCTGTCGATCAGGCGAATTCCAGGATCACCGCATCGACCGCGAGGCTGTCGCCTTCCTTGGCGGCGATCTTCGAGACGGTGCCGTCGCGCGCGGCGCGCAGCACGTTCTCCATCTTCATCGCCTCGACGATCGCGAGCGGCTCGCCGTTCTTCACCTCCTGGCCCTCGCTGACCATGATCTGCTTGACCAGACCGGGCATCGGGCAAAGGAGCTGCTTGCCGGAGCCGGCATTCTCCTTGACCGGCATCAGGTCGGCGAGTTCGGCCTCGCGGCGGGTGAAGACGCGGGCTTCCGCCGCCGCTCCCGCATGCTGCAGGAACACGCCGTTCAGGAGCGGGCGCACCTGGATCGCGATCTGATCGCCGCCGACCGTGCCGCTCCAGACCGGCTCGCCGGGGCGCCAGTCGCTTCGCACCGGGGCCACCGTGCCGTCGTCGAAGGCGACGAGCAGATCAGCGTCCTGCGTATCGACGGTGACGTTGAAGCGCTGGCCGGAGAGCACCACCACGCGCTCGCGCTGGAAGGTCAGCAGGCTCGGATCGCGCATCTGGCCGGAGATGCCGCGCTTGCGGATGTTGAGCTTGTGGTCGATCGCCGCCGCCACCGCCGCGAGCCGCCGGGCGACCTGCCCCTCGGGCGCGGGCGCGGAGAAGCCCTCCGGGAACTCCTCCTTGATGAAGCCCGTCGAGAGCCGGCCCTCGCGCCAGCGCGGATGGGCCATCAGGGTGGCGAGGAAGGGGATGTTGTGGCGGATGCCGTCGATGGCGAAGGCGTCGAGGGCGGTCGCCTGCGCCTCGATCGCCTCGGCCCGCGTCGGCGCCCAGGTGACGAGCTTGGCGATCATCGGATCGTAGTGGATCGCGATCTCGCCGCCCTCCTCCACGCCGGTATCGTTGCGCACGATTCCCGAGCCGAGCGGACCTTCCTGCGGCGGCTGGTAGACCGTGAGCCGTCCGATCGAGGGCAGGAAGTTGCGGGTCGGGTCCTCGGCATAGACGCGGCTCTCGACCGCCCAGCCGTTCAGTTTCACCTCGCCCTGCGTCAGCGGCAGTTGCTCGCCGGCGGCGACCCGGATCATCAGCTCGACGAGGTCGAGCCCGGTGATCATCTCGGTGACCGGATGCTCCACCTGCAGGCGGGTGTTCATCTCGAGGAAGTAGAAGGACTTGTCCTGGCCGGCGACGAATTCCACCGT
>JAGTAM010000529.1 GCA_023422485.1 Pseudomonadota bacterium
AGCCCCACCCTCTCCACCGTCGGACGGTGCAGAGTCCTGGGGAGCGCCGTCGTCCCCGCACCCGCTCCAGACGCCGAGCACGGCCGTCAGCGCGAACGCGAGCCTGGACTGCTTACTCCGCGTCCACGCAGTCATAGCGGATGCGCCAATCCGTGAGGACCGGAGTCTGGAGCTTGTCGTCCGAAGGGATCATCGTCATGCGGATCCGCAGGTACTCTTGCGACTTCAAGCCGGCGGCGGCCAAGTTCTCGTCGATCTGAACCGGGTTCGTCGCCCAGCCGGTGACGGTCGGCGGGTTCGCCGTTCCCGCATCGACCTCGGTCGCCGTCGCCAGGGCCGCCTCGGTCGGCGCGGTCGCGGCCGTGAAGTCGATCGACGTTCCCACCGGCAACGTCGCCTGCCACTCGAAGACCTTCCAGACCGGCAGCTGCTCCGCGGGAACCCCCTCCTTAATGTCGGCCGGCTGGACTTTTTAACGACCCGTTAACCGTCCGCACCCACAACGATCTTGGAGTACTCATGAAGACTAGTTTGCTGCGGGACGCCATCCGTACGGCCCTGGTGGCCGGCGCGGCGGTGGCGGTATCGCTGCCCGCGCTTGCGCAGGACACCGCCACCAACCTCGACCGCATCGAGGTCACGGGTTCGCGTATCCGCCAGGTGGACATGGAGACCGCCCAGCCGGTCCTGACCATCACCCGCCAGGACATCGAAGGCCAGGGTTTCAGCACGGTGTCCGACATCCTGCAGAACCTGACGGCGGCGGGCTCGCCCGCGATCAGCCGCTCCGACGCCCTGTCTTCGGGCGAAGCGGTCGGCGGCCAGTACATCGACCTGCGCAACCTCGGCCCCAACCGCACCCTGGTGCTGGTCAACGGCAAGCGCCTGGGCATCACCACCGACGGCCTGCAGGACATCGCCTCGATCCCCTCGGTCATGGTCGAGCGCATCGAGATCCTGAAGGACGGCGCCTCGTCGATCTACGGCTCCGACGCCATGGCGGGCGTGGTGAACATCATCACCCGCAAGAACTTCGAAGGCCTGGAGACCAACGTCTACTACGGCCAGTACAGCGCCGGCGATGGCGCCAAGGAAAACTACGACTTCATCATGGGCTTCGCGGGCGACCGCGGCTCGCTGACCCTCGCCGGCGAGTACCACAACGAAGACGGCGTCTGGGCCCGCGACCGCTGGTTCAGCCGCGACAGCTACCCGGGCTTCCCGCAGTACAGCGGCTCGCCGGTCAGCCAGTGGGGCAGCTACAACCGCAACAGCGGCCTGATCGAGCGCAACCCCGACGGTACGCCGGCGCTGGACGAAGACGGCAACACCACGCCGCTGGCGGCCGACTGGTATTCGCCCAACCTCGGCGGCAGCGCCATCGGCGCCGACGCGTTCCACCCGCAGACCGCGGACGACTACAGCAACGCCGCCCAGCAGATGCACGTGCTGACGCCGGTCGAGCGCCGTTCGCTCTACGTCAACGGCCTGTACGACATCAGCGAGAACGTGCGCTTCTCGACCGACGTGGGTTACAACAACCGCGTTTCCACCGCCCAGATCGCCGGCTATCCGCTGCAGTCGACCGTGGTCGGCATCCCGATGTCGGGCCAGAGCTACTTCAACCCGCTGGGCGACGGCCGCGCCGCCGACTGGCGTCGCCGCGGCTGGGAAAGCCCCCGCGTCACCGAGTCCGAGCTCACCACCTGGCGCTTCACCGCGTCGCTGGACGGCATGTTCGAGGTCGGCGAGCGCTACTTCGACTGGAATGCCGGCTACCTGTACAACAAGAACGAGCTGAGCAAGATCAGCACGGGCAACTTCTACCTGCCCAACGTGCGCAATGCCGTGGGCCCGTCGTTCCTGGACGCCGCCACCGGCCAGGTCGTCTGCGGCACGCCGGGCAACGTGATCGCCGGCTGCACCCCCTGGAACCCCTTCGCCAGCCCGGGCACCGGTGCGGTCGCCAACTCGCTCGAGGACGAGGCCGTGCGCGCCTACCTGTTCAAGCGGGAGCACGCGCTGGGCGAAACCGAGACGACGAGCTACTTCGCCAACCTGGCCGGTTCGATCATGACCCTGCCGGCCGGCGACCTGGGCTTCGCGGTGGGTTACGAGTACCGCCAGGAGAAGGGCGGCTACGCCCCGGACGCGATCTCGCAGTCGGGCGACTCGACCAACCTCGCCGCGGGTCCGACCTACGGCGAGTACTCGGTCGACGAGTTCTATGCCGAGCTCAACGTCCCGGTCCTGGCCGACGTGGCGTTCGCGAAGGAACTGAGCTTCAACGTCGCGAGCCGCTACTCCGACTTCGACACCTTCGGCGACACCACCAACAGCAAGGCCGGCCTGAAGTGGCGTCCGATGGACGACCTGCTGGTGCGCGCCACCTGGGCCGAGGGTTTCCGCGCCCCGACCATCTCCGACCTGTACGGCGGCGGCTCGCAGACCTTCACCCAGGGCTTCCGCGATCCCTGCGACAGCGTGTACGGCACCGCCGCCGGCACCGCGCGCTGCCTGCAGGACGTCTCGGCCAGCTACCGCCAGCTGCAGCAGGGCTTCATCCCCACCGATGGCCCGGGCGCGCAGACACCGGTTCCGTTCATGAGCGGCTCCAACCCGCTGCTGCAGCCGGAGACCTCGGTCTCCAAGACCGTCGGCCTGGTGTACAGCCCGTCCTACGTCGAAGGCCTGAGCCTGGCGCTGGACTGGTGGACCATCAACATCGACAACACCCAGGTCTCGGACAGCCCGAACCAGATGCTGAGCGACTGCTACGTCGCGCTCGTCGAGTCGCGCTGCGCCGGCTTCAGCCGCGACCCGGTGACCGGCATCGTCAACGACCTCACCTACGGCCTGCGCAACGCCGGCTACCAGGAGACCGAGGGCTTCGACTTCGACGTGTCCTACCGCCTGGGCACGGAGTACGGCAACTTCTCGGCGAC
>JAGTAM010000538.1 GCA_023422485.1 Pseudomonadota bacterium
CCAGATGGTCGAGCGTCTCGATCAGGGCGGCCGCGCGCCGACGGCCGCTCACGAACAGGCGCCCGATCGTAACGGCTCGCAGGAGGGGGGGCGCGAGCAAGGCCATCCGCTGCCGGGCAGACGGCTCGATCGGCCGCCCCTGCCACTGGACCGTCAGGAAGGCCGCACGTGTCGCTTCCTTCTCCAGGACGACGCCGAGCGAGTCGGTCATCCCCTGCGGGGCCAGCCATTCCCGATGAAACCGCGTCCGCTCCATCTCCGCATCCGGCACCAGATCGCTTGCCGTGATGACCGCCCCAACAGGTTGAAAGGCGAAGGCGGGAAAGAGCGGGTTCAGGGCCGCATAATTTTCTTGATATATCTTAGTATAATGCGGGTCTTCATTGTATCGAAACAGCGTATCTACTTCCGGCCTGATCGCATCATGCCAGTACATCATGGCCTGATTGCCCCCGATAAACAGGCAAATACTCTCGACAGCCTCAGGCCAAAGTCTGGGATCGACGGCCGAGTCGTAGATCCGCGCGATCACGGCGGAAAGGGCCGCAGACTCCGGGTCGTTCAAGGTCACCTCCGACGGACAGGGCGACGATAAGCGCCGCCTGTGGCGGAAGTACAACTCCAAACTGATGCTGCGGCGCATCCACCCTAGGGTGGACGCCCGATCCCGTAACCTTCCGCAGGTTCCCGGCCTCGTCATCGGCCCTCGTCGACGGGGCCTGCGGCCGATCCGACCGATCGGGGGAATCGGGTGGTCGATCAAGTCTTCGGGTCTGGAACCGATCCCGCGCGGCCCGCCGCCCGGCCGTCCGGCTCCGATTCGTCCCGATCGGCCGCATCCGTCGGCGGATGGGGACCGGCCGGATGCCGTCCCCGCTCCGCTCTCCCGAGCATGATCTCTCTCGGTTTCGCAGGGGAGGCAGACTAGATGGCCATCACGCGCGCTTCGACCAATCCCGATGGGTCCCAGAGCGACGGCTCGGCCGGCGGGGCGTCGATCTCCGGCGACGGCACCCTCGTCGCCTTCCAGAGCCAGGCGAGCGACCTCGTCGCCCCGGCCGCGGCGCCGCTGACCCTCGGCGTCTACGTCAAAAACCTGACCACGGGCGCGGTGACCCGGGCCTCGGAACTGGGCGACGGCAGGCCGATCGACCGCTTCAACGCCGCGCCCTCGCTCGCCGCCGACGGCAGCGCCGTGGCGTTCCGGAGCAGCCTCGGCATCGCCGGCGGATCGGCCCAGGCCGTCGTCAAGACTCTGGGAAGCGGCGCGTTCACCATCGCGTCGGCCGCCGCCGACGGCACCCGCGGGAACCAGGACACCTCGGACGTGTCGCTGTCGGGCGACGGCCGGACGGTCGCGTTCGCGACCCGCAGCACGAATCTCGCGGTAAACGACACGAACGCCAGTTCCGACGTCTTCGTCAGGGACCTGACCACCGGCACGCTCACCCGCGCCTCGACCGCCGCCGACGGCACCCAGGCCGATGCCGGCAGCGTCCTCGCGTCGATGTCCGTCGACGGCCGCCACGTCGCCTTCCAGAGCGATGCCACCAACCTCGTGGCCGGCGACACCAACGGCGTCTCCGACGTCTACGTCAAGAACCTGACCACCGGCGCGATCACCAGGGCCTCGACCTCCGCCGACGGCAGCCAGGGCAACGGCGTCAGCACCGGCGCCTCGCTGTCGCGCGACGGCAACCTCGTCGCCTTCGTCAGCCGCGCCGACAACCTCGTGGCGGGCGACACCAACCTCGGCGCCGACGTGTTCGTGAAGAACCTGACCACGGGCGCCATCACCCGCGTCTCCAACGCCGCCGACGGCGCCCAGAGCAGCGGCGATGCCGTCGGCATCGCCCGGATCTCCGCTGACGGAACCAAGGTCGCGTTCACCAGCCTCGCCGACAACCTCGTGCCCGGCGACACCAACCTGTCGGCCGACGTGTTCGTGAAGGACCTGACGACCGGCACGCTCACCCGCGTCTCCACCGCCGCCGACGGGACCCAGTCCAACTTCGTCAGCTTCAACAGCCCCACCCTGTCGTCCGACGGCAGCCGCGTCGCCTTCGACAGCCGCGCCAGCAATCTCGTGCCCAACGACACCAACAGCGTCGACGACGTGTTCGTCGCCGACGTGATCTGCTTTGCCACGGGCACGCGCATCCGCACGGCGCGCGGCGAGGTGGCGGTCGAGGATCTGGTGGTGGGCGACCGCGCGGTCACGGCCGACGGGACGACGCGCCCGATCCGCTGGATCGGCTCGCGCAGCCTCGGCGGCAACGGCGGCGCCCTGCCCTTCGCCCAGCAGCCGGTGCGCATCCGCCCCGGCGCCTTCGGCGAGGCCTGCCGGTCCGCGACCTCCTGCTCTCGCCGGGCCACCCGGTGCTGGTCGGCGACCACCTCGTGCCGGTGATGAGCCTCGTCAACGGCACCAGCCTCGCCCGGATGCCGGTCGAGACCGTCACCTACTGGCACGTCGAGCTGGACGCCCACGACATCCTCCTCGCCGAGGGCCTGCCGGCGGAGAGCTACCTCGATCTCGGCTCGCGTCCCTGGTTCGCCGGTTCCGACGCGCCCCTGCACGCTCCCGACTTCGTGCCGGCACAGGCACCCGGCCGCTGCCGTCCGGTGGCCCTGGAGGGGCCGGTGGTCGAGGCCGAACGGCGCCGGCTCGATGCGGTCTTCGCGGCCGAGCTCGCGCATCCTTGCGCCTGGGACGAGGCCGGCAGCCTCACCTGGATCAGCGCCTGAACCGCGCAATCGCCCGAGCACGCGTGGCGCCGTGATCCGGCCTGCGCCAATCTTTTCCAGACGAGGCAGATCCGATGGCCATCACCCGCGCTTCCACAGGCACCGACGGCACGCAAGGCAACGGCCGCAGCGGCTCCGCCGCCCTCTCGGGCGACGGTACGCTCGTCGCCTTCGACACCGTGGCGACCAACCTCGGCGTCACACCCGATCCGAGCGGATCATCGAGCGTCTTCCTCAAGAACCTGACCACAGGCGTGCTGACCCGCCTCTCGACGGACAGCGACGGCGACCCGCTGACGGGCCAGAGCTTCGGAGCCTCGCTGACGCCGGACGGCAGCGCCGTGGCGTTCACGACCGGTGCGCAGGAGCTGGTCGGGTCGGGCCGGCCGCGTCAGGTCGTGGTCAAGAGCCTCGTGACCGGTGACCTCCGGGTGGCCTCGACCGCCGCCGACGGAACCCTGGCGAATGCCGACGTCACGACCCCGTCGCTGTCGGACGACGGCCGCACGGTCGCGTTCGGGACCGCGGCCTCGAACCTCGTGCCGAATGACACGAACCAGACGTTCGACGTCTTCGTCAAGAATCTGGATACCGGCGCGATCATCCGCGCCTCGGCCGCCGCCGACGGCACGCCGGCCAACGACTTCAGCATTTCCTTCTTGCTGGCCGGGGACGGGCGCAGCATCGCCTTCCACAGCACCGCCACCAACCTCGTGGCCGGCGACACCAACGGTCGCGCCGACGTCTTCGTCAAGAACCTGACCACCGGCGCCGTCACCAATGCCTCGACCGCCGCCGACGGCCGCCAGGGCAACGGCAACAGTTTCAACGCCGTGCAGTCGCGCGACGGCAATCTCGTCGCCTTCCTAAGCAACGCCGACAATCTCGTGGCCGGCGACACCAACGGCCGCGCCGACGTCTTCGTCAAGAACCTGACCACGGGCGCCATCACCCGCGTCTCCACCGCCGCCGATGGCACCCAGGGCAATGCCGATGCCACCGGCATTCCGCAGATCTCCGCCGACGGGACCAAGGTCGCGTTCACCAGCCGCGCCACCAGCCTTGTCGCGGGCGACACCAATCTCGCCACCGACACCTTCGTCAAGGATCTGACCACCGGCACGCTCACCCGCGTCTCCACCGCCGCCGACGGCACGCAGGGCAACGGCCCCAGCAACGGCAGCATTCTTGCCCTGTCGGCCGACGGCAGCCGCGTCGCCTTCGACAGCCAGGCCACCAACCTCGTGCCCGGCGACACCAACAACACGACCGACGTGTTCGTGGCTGACGTGATCTGCTTCGCCACCGGTACGCGCATCCACACCGCGCGCGGCGAGGCCGCGGTCGAGGATCTCCGCGTCGGCGATCGTGCGCTCACGGCCGAGGGCGCGCTGCGCCCGGTCCGCTGGGTCGGCTCGCGCCGCCTCGACGGGCACGGGAGCGCCCTGCCCTTCGCTCAGCAGCCGGTCCGCATCCGCGCCGGCGCCTTCGGCCCGGGCCTGCCCATCCGCGACCTGCGCCTCTCGCCCGGTCACCCGGTGCTGGTCGGGGCCGCCGCGGCCGGCGCGGGCGGCGTGCTCGTTCCCGTGATGTGCCTAATCAACGGCACGACCATCGCCCGCGAGGCGGTCGAGTCCGTCGCCTACTGGCACGTCGAACTGGACGCCCACGACATCCTGCTCGCCGAGGGTCTGCCAGCCGAGAGCTACCTCGACCTCGGCTCGCGGCCATGGTTTTCCGGCTCCGACGCCCGGCTGCACGACCCTGACCTCGTAGCGGCGGGCTCCCCCGGCCGGTGCCGTTCGGTCGCGGTGGAGGGGCCGGTCGTCGAGGCCGAGCGGCGGCGGCTCGACGCTCTGTTCGCGGCGGCACTCGACGGCCACGGTGCCTGGAGCGCGCCCCTCGCGTGGTCCGCAGTCTGAGGGCCCGATCCCGCTTCAGGCCCGGAGCCCCGCGAGCAGCGCCTCAACCGCCGCGCGCGCTGCCGCAATCGCATCGGCGTCGCGTCCGCGCACGACGATGCGGTTGCGGAATCCCTCCGGCGTGATCGACGGATAGGAGCCGATCGACACACTGCCATGCGCGGCGGCGATCTCGGTGAGGCCGCCGGCGAAGTTGCCCTCCGGAATCGCACCCGCCTCGATCGTCTCCGAGATCACCGGCGCATTCGACGTCAAGGTCGGGCGGATCTCGTCGAGCATGGCCCCCATGATCTGCGGCACGCCGGCCATGACGTACACGTTGCCGATGCGGAAACCCGGCGCCTTCGAGACCGGGTTGGCGATCAGGTCGGCCCCGTCGGGGATGCGGGCCATGCGCAGACGGGCCGCGTTCAGATCCTCCGGCCGGTGCCGCTCCAGCAGCATGGCGCGCGCGCGCGGATCGACGTCGATGCCGACGCCGAAGGCCTCCGCCACGCTGTCGGCGGTGATGTCGTCATGGGTCGGGCCGATGCCGCCGGAGGTGAAGAGGTAGGTGTAGCGCGCCCGCAGCGCGTTCACCGCGGCGACGATCTCCGCCTTCACATCCGGCACGATGCGCACCTCGCGCAGATCCACCCCGATCTCGGTCAGCATGTCGGCGATGGTGCCGATGTTCTTGTCCTTGGTGCGGCCCGAGAGGATCTCGTCGCCGATGATCAGGATCGCGGCGGTGACGTCGGGACTTTGGGAGCTGGTCTCGGACATGAAGCCTCGGGGGCGATGATCGGGGTGGAAGCTAGGGCGCGGATGCGCGAAAGCGAAAGCCCGTCCCGCTTCCAACAACCGCGATGCGTTTCACCGCTCCCCTGATCGAAGGTCGCCTCGTGCGGCGCTACAAGCGCTTCCTGGCCGATGTGCGGCTTCCCGACGGTACGGAGGTGACGGCGCATTGCGCCAATCCCGGCGCGATGCTCGGACTCAACGCGGAAGGATTCCGCGTGCTGCTCTCGGCCTCGACCAATCCGTCGCGAAAACTCGGGTTCTCATGGGAGCTGGTGGAAGCGGAGCTACCCGGCGGGTCGCAATGGGTCGGCATCAACACGGCGCGCCCGAACGCCCTCGTCGCCGAGGCCTTTCGCGAGGGAAAGCTCGCGCCGCTGATCGGCTACGAGACGCTGCGGCCCGAGGTCGCCTATGGAAAGGCAAGCCGCGTCGACTTCCTGGCGAGCGGCGGCGGCCTGCCGCCCTGCCATGTCGAGGTGAAGAACTGCCACCTGATGCGGCAGGCCGGACTCGCCGAATTCCCCGATTGCAAGGCCGCCCGCTCGTCCCGCCACATGGAGGAGTTGGCCGGCGTCGTCGAAGCGGGCGGCCGGGCGATGCTGATCGTGGTGATCCAGATGCGGGCCGACGCCTTCGATGTGGCCCGCGACATCGATCCGGCCTTCGACCGCGCGCTTCGAGCGGCGCTGGCGGCGGGCGTCGAGGCCTATGCCTATACCTGCGCCGTCGGGCCGGAGGGAGTCGCGATCGATGCGCCCGTTCCGATCCTCACGCCGGGCGCGCAGAATCCGTCCGCTCGAACATGAGGTTCAGCCGCGTGCGGGCGATCTGGCGGTAGCCGTATTTGTGGAGCAGGCTCGGCAGGTCGATCTGCCACTGGTCGGCGCCGTTCTCGATGATGAGAAGCGACGGGAGCAGCGAGGCCGGTGCGTCGCGCAGGAACGGCTCCAGGATCAGATCCTCCGCCCCCTCGACATCGAGCTTGATCGCATCGATGCGCTCGATCCGCTCCGAGCGGCAGAGATCGACCAACGTTATAGCGGGCACGCGCACGGTCGCGTTCTTGTGGGTGCCGACGATCTTCACGCTCGATTCGCCGCGGTTGCGCGGATCGATGAACAGGGTCAGCTCGCCGCCCTTGTCGGCGACCGCGCAGGCGATGGCCTTGACCGTGCCGAACGGGTTCTGGCCGATGTTGAAGGTCAGCCGGTCGAACACGTCGGGCTGCGGCTCGACCGCGAGGATGCGGGCACGCGGCCCCGTGAAAGCGGCCACGAACAGCGCGTAGGCGCCGATATTGGCGCCGATGTCGAGGAACACCGCGTCGTCCCTCAGGCGCTGCTTGAGCAGCGCGCGCTCCTGCGGGTCGAAGAACTGCGGGGTGAAGAGCACCTTCTTCTCGCAGTTGTTGTTGTAGGGGTGCAGCCGCATCCGCGCGCCGTAGCGCTCGACGTCGAGCGGGCGCCCGCGCAGCATCGAGATCGCCAGGCGCCGCAGGAACATCGCCATGCGACGGGCGCGCCAGGACTGCTCGGGAAGCCGCTGGGTGCGCTCCGCGATCCGCGCGACGAGGCCGGTGGGGGCGTAGGTGCCGTAGGGCGAGGAATCGGTCATCGTAGCGGGGTGATGCCAGCCCGTTGTGGCGGCGGCAAGTCGGGCGATGTCGAGCCAAGTCGTGCGAAGTCGGAAGGCGCGGCGCCAAATCCTGCGGGATGTCGCAAGAAGCCTTCACGCGGCCTTTGACATCGGCGCCGCCGCGCCCGAAGACACGCCGATGCAGAGCTTCGATTCCGACGGCGTGCAGATCGCCTATATCGACGTGCCGGCCAAGGAAGGGGCGCCCGGCGGCGGCGACCCGATCCTGCTGATTCACGGCTTCGCCTCGAATCATGCAGTGAACTGGGTCAACACGCTCTGGGTCCGGTATTTGACCGAGGCCGGCTACCGAGTCGTCGCCCACGACAACCGCGGCCACGGCCAGAGCGAGAAGCTCTACGAGCCCACCGCCTACACCTCCGACCAGATGGCGGGCGACGCGGTGCGATTGCTACGCCACCTCGGCATCGAGCGGGCGGACGTGATGGGCTATACCATGGGGGCGCGCAGCGGCGCGCACATGGCACTCGATTATCCCAACGAGGTCCGATCGCTGCTTCTCGGCGGGATGGGCTTCCATCTTGTCGACGGGC
>JAGTAM010000541.1 GCA_023422485.1 Pseudomonadota bacterium
CGCGCTCGCCGATATGGTCCCGGGCTATCCCGATGAAGGCGACGACATCCGATTGCGCCTCCAGGGACCGCGCTGCGGATGGGAGCAGCAACCCGGTTAGCAACACCGCGCAGCCGACCCGCATGACAGCCCCCTTCGAACGATCCTGCAGATCGGCGCTGCAATTTGCAGGCCGAACAGGGTCGAGGGATGCGCCGGTGGGGAGAGGTGAGCGTGTGAGGCGCTGGTGTCAGTGCGTCTGGCCAGTCTGCGGCGCGTGGGTATTCTGATTGTCCGTCGGACCGGTGCGCGTGAAGGCAAACACGATGAGCGCCGCCATCAGCAACAGCACGACGGGAAAGGCATACATCCAGCGAGGCATCTCAGGCATCCGAAAGCGGTATCAGGCGGACCAGAACTCGTGGGCAGGCTTTTGGCTCCGTTCGATGGATCGTCGCCACCATATGCGGTGAGCGCATGCCTGTTCCGACGCTTCGCCAATTGTATTGTGCAGTGCAACGTGAGAAGTAATGGCCATGCCGGATCGCGATGGCGTCGCGATTCTGCAGCCCTTCTTGGGCGTTTCCTCCCTAGACTTCGGGCCGTCCTTCGGGGCGGCCTTTTTTGTTTTCGTTGAAGCTCCATATTCGGGAATGCTCCCAATAAAGGCCTTAGCTCGGAATTGCCGGCACGGTCGCACCAAGTGCGGATTCAACCATGGAATCACCGCATCGGGTGTCATCCACGGCGGGTGCCGTCATCAGGCCGCAGGGGCGCCAAGAAACCGAGCGGCCGCTGAAGGACTTGGATGCGGATAGCGGTCCTCCCTGTACCGTTCAGGAATTTTCGGGGGCCTTTTCGTTCAGGAGTTTCGCATGCGCCGCATCGCTCTCACCCTTGCTGCCTTGAGTTGTCTCGGCTCAAGCGCAGCGACCGCCCAGGTTCAACCTCCCGGTCCGCTGGGAGGTCAATTCCCGCCGGGCACGATCATCCAGCGCCAGAACAACACGACCGGCAACACGGTCGATTACATTATCGCGCCCGGTGCGACAGGCGCCGACACCATCACCACCAACTCTGCGGCAGGCGGCAATGCCGGCCAACCGGAGCGCGCGATCCCACAAGGCAGCGCCGGCGGTGGCAACGGCGGCAGCTCTCGCTAAAGGCAGCTTCGGTGGAGGCAGGCTCGCTGCCAGGAGCATCTGGTGGCGGGTCGACCTTCCTCACGAGATGGCACCCGGCCGCGCCGAATGCGAACAAATCTCTGAGAAACGACTTAAATTTCGCATCTGACGCAACACCGAAGAACGCCTCGTGTTGGGTCTGTCAGATCTGCAGATCGTTAGGCGGCATCCGACAACGCAATGGGGAGGGAAGCGATGGGCCGAGCGGCAGCAATCGGGATACTGGCCGCGCTTTCCCTCGTTGATCCATCTCTGGCAACAGGCCGACTTACGATGGACGACAGAGCCTCCCTGTGGCCGCGCGCCGGAGCCAGCGAGAAGATCGATTTCTCCAACCGCGTCGGCAAGGCGATGAGCACGCTCTCGCCCGGCCTCGACAGCGGCTACTTCATGCGCTGCCTGGAAGAGGTGGCCAACATCGGCGACACCAAGACGTTGACGCTGAGCGACATGGTGCGGACCTGCGTCTCTCTGCAGGGCAGCCGGTCCGGTGGCTCGGAGTGATGCTGCGCCTGTTCGCGGCGGGAGAGGCGGCCTCACGCAATCACGGAAGGAAGCCTGAAACTCGACCGCGGAGTCAGCTTGCGAGAGTGGTGCGCCAACCCAAATAGAACTTCGAACATCTATTTGGTCAATATTGCTATGTAGTTTCAGACACGCACTTAGTACCGCCCCCCCTGTTTCGGAGCCTATGCAATTTTATCGATCCATTTTATAAAGCAACAGATCAGATTTGTTGTTTTTGGATAGCATCAATTATGACCTTTCAAGATGGGCCGGAAACAACTCATCAGTTTTAACGCCTTAGTGGTGCGCAAGTATATTCTTTGAGACCCACCTCAGTTCCTACGAGGGCGTGCCTTTGCGGACGCCCGACGTAAGGTGCTCGGCCGCCGCAACCTCGAAACCGCAGCACTTGACCAGTGGGATCGAGCCGTCAGGTCCCTCATCGCGGAAGATGATCCGCACCCGCGAAACGCTGCCGTGTCCGAACGTGACGACATGCGCGAGCGATGATGCAGGTCCGATCAGCAATCTGCCTCCGCCGGTTGAATCGGATGCCGGGACGTCCCGTCCGATCAAGTGGAAAATTTCTCGAAAGCGTACGAGTCCGTGGCGGTTGTCGCCGCGCCGAGAGTAGCCGGGCAAACGTGGGTGGGACGGCAACGGCGAGGCATGGTGACTCCTGACTGAAGGCTTTGACGTTCCGTCCGGAGAAGTCGCGACGCTCCAGATCCCGTCCTCGGGACTCCAGAGGAGACCCTCGTGCCGACCTCGACACTCGAGCGCCCGTTGCCCGGAGCCCGTCCACACGAAAAGTACGATCGCCTGATCGCGGCCGCCCGGGCGTTGCCGCGGCTGAGGGTGGCGGTCGCCCATCCCTGTGACGAGCCTGCCCTCGTTGCCGTGCTCGAAGCCGCGGAGCTCGGGATCATCGAACCCATCCTGGTCGGTGCGCGGGCGAAGGTGGAAGCCGCCGCGGCGGCCCTTGGCGCCGACATCAGCCCGTTCCGGCTCTGCGAGGCCGCATACAGCCATGAGGCTGCCGTGAACGCGGTCGCACTCGTGCGGGCCGGCGAGGCCGAAGCGCTGATGAAGGGCAGCCTACACACCGACGAGCTGATGGGCGCGGTGGTCCGCCGGGACGGCGGCCTGCGCACCGCCCGCCGTCTCAGCCACTGCTACGTCATGGACGTACCCGGCCACCCGACCCCCCTGATCGTCACGGACGCTGCCGTCAACATCGCTCCCTCGCTCGAGGAGAAACGCGACATCACGCAGAACGCGATCGATCTCGCGCACGCACTCGGCGTCGAGACCGTGCGGGTCGCCATCCTGTCGGCCATGGAGACGGTCAACCCGAAGGTGATTTCGACGCTCGACGCCGCCGCCCTCTGCAAGATGGCGGACCGGGGGCAGATCAGCGGAGCCCTGCTCGATGGGCCGCTCGCCCTCGACAACGCCATCAATCTCGACGCGGCACAAATCAAACAGATCCGCTCGCCCATCGCCGGGCAAGCCAACGTGCTCGTTGTCCCCGACCTCATGGCGGGCAACATCCTGGCCAAAAGCCTGACCTTCCTGGCCGGGGCCGACGCGGCCGGGATCGTGCTCGGGGCACGGGTCCCCATCATCCTGACCAGCCGCGCCGATGTGCGGCTGACCCGGCTGGCGTCCTGCGCGGTCGCCTCCCTGGTCTCCAGCGCCGAGCGCGCGCGACAGGGTTTGCCGGAGATCTAGGCGATGGCTCCCCTGTTCGTCCTCGACGCCGGCTTCTCAACCCTCGCAGTCCCTGATCTCAGGACGAGCGATCCCGGCATCCGGCACGCCATCGATCCGGTCGCCGGCCGGATCGGGCGGGTAACGGCTCCCTGGTCGCAGCGTCCGGCGGCATCGACACACTCGTCTCCAAAGGGAGGCACGGGTGAGAGCGAGGCGGCCAGGCGGACTGAGATCCTACACAGCGGGGCCTCGGCTGGGTTTCGACGAGGCTGTCAGGCCGTCCGGCGCCCCTTGCTCGACGCACGGCTCCGGCCCTGTCGCCCGAGGTCGTCCCGACGGACGAGAAATGGATGATCGCGCGCAACATGCGCGAAGTGTCGGGCCGGATCCAACGTCAGCCGGCCTTGGGAACGATGGGAGCCCGAGATGGAATCGCTCAAGACCAAGCCGACAGCCGAGCATAACCTCGGGGACGAAACCTTCATGTCCGCCGAGGAGCTTGGGGATTACACGGCTAAGCTGAAGAGTGCGAAGGCCACGCAGGTGGGGGATCGTGCGGACAAGGCACGGGCCGAGCTCATCGAGACGCTGTCCGAACCAATCGAGTTGACACCGAAGAAGGTGCAAGAAATCACGCAGTCGCTCTTGTACAAGCTCCGGATCGCTGCTGAGCAGGGCAATAACGAACTCTTGGTGATGCGTTTCCCGGACGTGATGTGCAGCGACCGAGGCCGGGCCGTCAACAACTTCGAGAAGAGCTGGCCCGAAACCCTGACCGGTCGACCGCGGCAAGCCTTCGAGTTCTGGCGCGACCGTCTGCAACCTGCCGGCTATGGCCTGAAGGCCATGATCGTCGATTGGCCGGACGGCATGCCTGGCGATGTGGGTCTTTACCTCACTTGGGAAACACGCCGCGTGTGACCCCTCAAGGGTCTGGGTTGCCAGCGTAGCCGACGTTCAGCAGTCCCGGCCGGCCGCCGCATAGCGCAGGGGGCACACCGATGACGCGAATCCCCGACGGCAACGTGCTGGCCGGCCGGCGCGCCCTCGTTCTAGGCGTCGCCAACGCCCACTCCGTCGCGTATGGTTGTGCCCGGGTCTTCCGCCGGCTCGGGGCCGATGTCGCGCTGACTTATGCGAACGAGAAGGCGAAGCCCCACGTCGAGCCGCTGGCGCGTGAACTTGGGACTTCCCT
The DNA here is from genome assembly GCA_023422485.1 of Pseudomonadota bacterium. Taxonomy (GTDB): domain Bacteria; phylum Pseudomonadota; class Alphaproteobacteria; order Rhizobiales; family Beijerinckiaceae; genus Methylobacterium. Next base: position 4,582 of record JAGTAM010000541.1, read on the forward strand.
GTTCATGCCGTGCGACGTTCAGCAGAACGGCGATCTCGAAGCCGTCTTCCGGCAGATCGCCGAGACCTGGGGCAGCCTCGACATCGCCCTGCACTCCATCACCTTCGCGCCCAAGGAAGACCTGCAGAGCCGGCTCGTCGACAGCTCATCAGGGGGCTTCAAGGTGGCGATGGACGTCTCCTGTCACTCGTTCATCCGCATGGCCCGGCTCGCCGCACCCTTGATGCCGGCAGGAGGCACCCTCCTGACCATGACCTACCACGGCGCCACCAAGGTGGTGCCGAACTATCACCTGATGGGCCCCGTGAAGGCGGCGCTGGAAAGTGCGGTCCGCTATCTCGCCTACGAACTCGGACAGCAGGACATCCGCGTCCACGCACTCTCGCCCGGCCCCCTGAAAACGCGCGCCGCCTCCGGACTCAAGGATTTCGACCTGCTTCTGGCCGAGGCGATGCAGCGCGCGCCCATCGGCGAGCTCGTCGACATCGACGATGTCGGACTGACGGCGGCCTACCTGACAACGCCCTACGCCGCCCACCTGACCGGCATGACCGTCTACGTGGATGGCGGCCTCAGCATCATGGCGTGAGCGCTCGCTCCGACGCCGGGCGCGATTAGGGTCAGTACAGCTCCGGCACGAAATGCCTGTCCCGGAGCGTGTCGTCGTACGCGCTGTCCCGGCAACGCTTCGGCAGGCTGACCGCCTCACGCTTCACCGTCTTGTGGGGGATCAGGTGGAGCAGGTGCGCGATGCAGTTGAGCCGCGCCCGGCGCTTGTCGTCCGAGCGGACGATGTACCAAGGCGCCTCTTCCGTGTCGGTCGCCGCGAGCATGGAGTCGCGGGCTCGGGAGAAGTCGTACCAGCGGCCGTAGGATTCGAGATCCATCGGGCTCAGCTTCCATTGCCGGAGCGGATCCTCGATCCGGGCCTCGAAGCGGCGCTTCTGCTCCTGCTTGCCGACCTCCAGCCAGAACTTGATGAGCCGGATGCCGCCGCCGACGATGAAACGTTCGATGCGAGGGCAGAGCTCGAGAAACCGGCGATACTCCGCCTTGCTGCAGAACCCCATCACGTGCTCGACGCCGGCGCGGTTGTACCAGCTCCGGTCGAAGATCACGATCTCGCCGGCGGCGGGGAAGTGCGCGATGTAGCGCTGCAGGAACATCTGCGTCTTCTCGCGGTCCGAGGGCGCCGGCAGCGCAACGACGCGGAACACGCGCGGGCTGACCCGCTCGGTGATGGCCTTGATCGTCCCGCCCTTTCCCGCCGCGTCCCGCCCCTCGAAGACCACGATGACCCGCTCTCCGGTCTGCCGCACCGCCTCCTGCAGGTGACAGAGCTCGACCTGGAGCTTGCGCAGGCTCCTCTCATAGTCCTTCCGCTTAAGCTTCTTTCCCCGATCGACCTCGTCCGTCCCGGGCCGCTCCTCCAGCATGGTCTGCTCGGTCTTGTGCATCGCCCCTCTCCTGGCCGCCGGCCTCACGCGGCCGGGAGGTGTTCCGGAGTGGATGCAGGCCGGCCTTCCGGCCTGGGTTTCTTCGCGGCTCTTCCGCCCACGAGGCTCCAAGCTCTCTCGCGCAGGCTCTGGAAGACCACGTAGAGG
>JAGTAM010000166.1 GCA_023422485.1 Pseudomonadota bacterium
CGGCACGGCACTGGTCTTCTGGCTCGGGATCGCCCTCGGCGTGCTCGTGAAGGGGCCGATGGTGCCGCTCTTTGCCGGGCCCGCCGCCCTCGTCCTCTCCTTGCGCGAGGGCTCCGCCCGCTGGCTCCTCGACCTGCGGCCGCGGCTGGGCCTCCTCATCACGCTCGTCGTGGTGGCGCCCTGGTTCCTGGCGATCGCCTGGAAGAGCGGCGGCGCCTTCTTCGGTGAGGCGGTGGGGCGCGACATGCTCGGCAAGGTCGGCTCCGGGGCCGAGAAGCACTGGGGGCCGCCCGGCGCCTACGCGCTCGCCTTCTTCGCCACCTTCTGGCCCGGCGCGGCCTTCGCCGCCCTGGCCATCCCCTTCGCCTGGGCGCGGCGGGGCGAGGAGGCGGTGGCGCTGCTCCTGGCCTGGATCGTGCCGATGTGGCTGATCTTCGAGGCGGTGCCGACCAAGCTGCCGCACTACGTGCTGCCCCTGATGCCGGCGGTGGCGATCCTCACCGTGCTGGCGCTGTCGCGCGGCGCGCTCGACCCGCGCCGTCCGGGCGCGAGCTGGGTGGCGGGCCTCGTCGTGCTGATCCCGGTCGGGCTGACGCTGGGCCTGAATCTGGCCGCGTGGCGCCTCGATCACGTGCTGCCGCTCGCCGCCCTGCCGCTGCTGCTCGCCGCCTGCGTCCTGGCGGCGCTCGCCTGGGCCGTCTTCGTTCAAGGCGGCCGGCACCCAGCGGAGCAACGGGCAGGGGAGGGCGCCCTTGCCCTCGGCATCGCCGCCTCGGTGGTGCTGTCAGCCGCCGTGTTCGGCCTGACCCAGCCGGTGCTGCAGAGCCTCAAGGTCTCGCCGCGTCTCGCCGCGATCCGCGACGCCCTGCCCTGCGAGGCTCCGCTCGTGGCGAGCCTGGGGCTCCGCGAGCCGAGCCTCGTCTTCACCGTCGGCACGGATCTGGCCATGCTGAATTCAGGCGCCGAGGCCGCCGCCTTCCTGCGTGCGGGCGGCTGCCGTCTCGTGCTGGTCGAGGACCGGTTCGCAGCGGAATTCGCCGCCGCGGAAGGCGACCGCCCGCCCACCGCGACCGGCCGGGTCACGGGCTTCAACATCAACGGCGGCAAGCCGGTCGGGGTCTCCGCCTACGCCGCGCTGCCGGGCGCCACACCATGAGCATGACGAACGATCCCGAGCCGCGCCTCAGTGTGGTGGTGCCGGTGAAGAACGAGGCCGGCAACATCGAGGCCCTGGTGGCCGAGATCGGCCATGCCTGCCACAACCTCGCGCCCTTCGAGGTCATCTACGTCGATGACGGCTCGACCGACGAGACGCTCGCCACCCTCGAGGGATTGCGGGGCAAGCATCCCTGGCTCCGGGTGGTGCGCCACGACCGCAGCGGCGGCCAGAGCGGGGCGGTGCGCAGCGGCGTGCTGCGCGCCCGCGCGCCCGTCATCGCCACTCTCGACGGCGACGGCCAGAACGATCCGTCCTTCATCCCCGTGCTCTTCGCCGCCCTCGACCAAGGCGGCGCGAGCGTCGGCCTCGCCCAGGGCCAGCGGATCGGCCGAAAAGGGGCCTGGAAGCAGGTCCAGTCGAAGATCGCCAACGGCGTGCGCGGCAAGATCCTGAAGGACGCCACCCGCGACACCGGCTGCGGACTCAAGGTGTTCCGCCGCGAGGTCTACCTCGCGCTGCCCTATTTCGACGCGCTCCACCGCTTCATGCCGGCCCTCGTCACCCGCGAGGGGTTCGGGGTGGTCCACCGCGACGTGGTGGACCGGCCGCGCTTCACCGGCCGCTCGAATTACGGGATGTTCGACCGGCTCTGGGTCGGCATCCTCGATCTGGCCGGCGTGTGGTGGCTGATCCGGCGGCGGCGTCCGGCCCCGCGGGCCGAGGAAGTCCCGCACAGCGAGGCCCGGTGACCCCATGCTGATCCAGCTCGCCGAGGACCTCCCGGCCTATTTCTACGACGTGTTCGTCACCCGCTTCGATTTCTGGCTGGTGTTCGGCATCGGGGCGCAGCTCGTCTTCGGCTCGCGCTTCATCCTGCAATGGATCGCCAGCGAGCGGGCGGGCAAGAGCGTGATGCCGCTCTCGTTCTGGTTCCTGTCGATTCTCGGCGGGCTGATGACCCTGGTCTACGGCTTCGTGCGCCGGGAACCCGTGATCATCATCGGCCAGGGCCTCTCGACCGTCATCTACCTGCGCAACCTCGCCCTGATCTTTCGCGAGCGGCGCCGCGCCCGCAACAGCTGAGGCGGGCCGGACGGCATGTTCCCGACCGGTTTCGAGGCGGCCGACCCCGAGAGCATCGCCCACATCATCCAGGTGGCGCTCGCCCCCGCCTTCCTGCTCTCGGCGCTGGCGACCTTGCTCAACGTGTTCTCGACCCGGCTGGGCCGCGTCGCCGACAAGGTCGACGCGCTCTCGGCCAGTTTGCCCGGCGCGGACGCGGAGGCGCGGGCGACGCTGGCCCTGCGCCTCGCCTACCTGCGCCGCCGCTCGCTCCTGCTCGACGGCGCCGTGGTGCTGGCGAGCCTCGGCGGCGTGATGACGGGGGCGGCCGTGCTGACGCTGTTCGTCGGCGCGCTGCGCGACGCC